>NZ_VTZN01000329.1 GCF_008370645.1 Mycobacterium simiae | reverse complement strand
TAAGCGGGTAACAAAGACCAGCCGTGACTGCGTTAGCTCAGGAACACCCAGCCAGGCCTGCACCAAACTCAGCGTGCGATACAACCCGCTACGGGCACTATCAGCAACCCCGCCCTCATCGCTGATGGGTGCGGCGGTCAGCACGACTTCCGGGACACTGCCACCGGCGCGGATCGCCTGGGCCAGACCCGCCAGATCCGGGTAGTGCTCAGCGGCGATATCGGTGAAGTTCAGTGCCCCCTCGTCGAGGATCGCCACCTGTTGCGCGCTGGCCTGCCCGGTCTCAACCGGGGTCCAGCCCAGCGCATACAACGACTCGACGCCCCCGCGGTTGTCACCGGCCAACCCAGCAGCATCGATTGGTCGCACATCCAACGAGTCCACCCGAATCACCGGATCACCGTTGAAATCCCACGCGTGTAGCTGTAACCCACCAGCATCGGTGGGCGCCAGCGCGACCCGCAACCTCGAAGCCCCAGTGCCCGCTAACCACACCCCGCTCCACGCAAAAGGCAACAACACCTGGCCGGGCTGCCCATCAATGAGACTTGGAGCCGGGTGCAACGCCGCGTCGAACAACGCCGGATGCACACCAAACTCCTCGATCGGCTGCTCAGCGCCTAAGCCGACTTCAGCGAACAGCTCTTCACCGCGACGCCAAAGTGCCTGCACTCCTTGGAATACCGGACCATACTGAAAACCTTTGTCGGACAGCCGGTCATACAACGCTTGCGTATCCACCGCCTGGGCACCAGCCGGCGGCCACGACACCAGATGCTGCAAATCCCCACCGTCATCGACACTCAACACCCCAGCCGCATGTCGCGCCCACGGGTGGGCGGGCTCACTGGCATCACTGTGCGGTCGGGAATACACCGTTACCGGGCGCCGGGCATCTCCATCGGGACCGCCGATAAGCAGCTGTAGTTGCACCGTACCCTCATCGGGCACCAACAACGGCGTCTGCAGCACCAACTCATCGAGCCGCGGCACACCAGCTCGGGCACCGGCGGCCAGCGCCAGCTCCACCAATGCCGTCCCCGGCAACAACACCACATCAAAAACCGCATGATCGGCCAGCCACGGCTGACTACTCACTGACAGCTGCCCACTAAAAAGCCAGCCCTGATCATCACCCAAACTCACCGCCGCACTCAGCAAGGGATGATCCACCGCTGATAATCCGGCCGAGGTCAAATCGGCCGAGCCCGTCGCGTTGTAGCTCTTGAGCCAAAACCGTTCCCGCTGAAAAGCATAGGTGGGCAGCGGGACTCGTTGCGGATGATGCGGGGCGAACACCGACGCCCAATCCACCCCCACCCCATGCACATGCGCCGCGGCCAGCGAGGTCACAAAACGCCGCCAACCACCCTCACCGCGACGCATCGAGCCCAGCACCGCCACTTCGTCCAGGTCTTGTCCAGCAGCCTCCACCGTTTCGGTAATGGCCAACGCTAAAACCGGATGCGGACTCATCTCAATGAAGGTGCGACAACCCTGCTCCAACACCAACCGTGTGACATCGGCGAACCGCACCGGCTCACGCAAATTCCGATACCAATACTCGGGATCTAAAGCCTCAGTCGACAACCCAGCACCGGTCACCGTGGAATAAAACGCAACATCCCCAGCACGCGGCGTAATACTCGCTAACTCAGCGATCAACCGCTCCCGCGCCGCCTCAACCTGCACCGAATGCGAGGCATAATCCACCGGAATCAACCGCGCGAACACCCCATCGGCCTCACACTGGGCGACGAACTCTTCCACCACCCCCAACTCACCAGAAACAGTGGTGGAAACCGGGCTATTGACCGCAGCCACCGAAATCCGCCCCTGCCAACGAGATAACCCAGACTCGACCTGCTCGACAGCCAACCCCACCGAAGCCATCCCACCCGACCTAGCCAACTCCGCGATAACCCGGCCACGCAGCGCAACAAGACGCGCAGCATCCTCAAGACTCAACGCCCCCGCAACATACGCCGCAGCGATCTCACCCTGAGAATGACCAACCACCATCGCCGGACGCACACCACAAGAACGCCACAACGCCGCCAACGACACCATCACCGCAAACAACGCCGGCTGCACCACATCCACCCGATCCAACGAAGACTCCGCCACCTCCCCACGCAACACCTCCAACAACGACCAACCCACATACGGAGCCAACGCATCAGCACACGCCCGCAACTCCTTGGCAAACACCGGCGAACTATCCAACAACTCCACCGCCATCGACACCCACTGCGGGCCATGCCCCGGAAAAACGAACGCGACCTTACCGCCAACTGGATGCCCCACCGCCAGCGCGGCCGCATGCTGCCCATCGGCCAGCGCCGCCAGCCCGGCCAACAGCTCACCACAATCACCGCCCACC
>NZ_VTZN01000328.1 GCF_008370645.1 Mycobacterium simiae | reverse complement strand
TGCGAACGACTGGCGGTAAATCTCGGCCGCATCGCGGATGTAGTCGAGCACCCCGCCCACCCTAAGGCCTCAAAACCCGGTAGCCGTCGCCGGTGGCAACTAGCACCTCACCGGTCAGCGGACTGCCGCAGCCGCGTTCGCAGCCGACGAAGTGCCGGTGCAGGCCGGTATTCGCGTCCAGCGCTCGTGCGGCGTCGGCCCGTACGTCGGCAACCGAGTGCGCGCACCCGGGGCGTCCGGTACACGCGCTGACGCGAAGCCAGGGCGAGTTTTCGTCGAACACCAGACCTCATGGCGCCAGCACCCGCAGTGCGGTGTCGGCGACACCTTCGTCGAGATCGCACACCAGTACAGATCGCCACGGCGTGACCACCATGGGAGCTCCGATCGCGGCGAGAAACTCCGCGATACGGGCGCTTAGCACCCCAAGCGGTACTGCGGCACCCAGCGTCACTCGGCCGTCGTCTTGTGCTATCCAGCCCACCGGTGCCTGGGCAATCGGCGGAAACGAAGGACCCAACTCGACACCGGCCACCAGGTCGGTGAGGTCAGCCAATTCGTTTACCCGCCAGGCTTTTCCGCGCACCTCGATGAATCGCAGCGCGAGTCTGACCAACGTTTCGGTGACATCGTTGATTCGCGTGCCCGTGTTGTGTCCCGCCAGCGCGAGCGCAGGTCCGTCGGGATACAGCTGCGCGCCGATGTCGGCAGCCAGCCCGGAGACATCACCGCGGCCGTCGTCGAGACTGAACCAGAACCGCCCGCCTAAGTCTGCAAGCCGCGGTTCGGCGCAGATCGCTGCATCGAGATCGCCCACCCAATCCCGGATATCGTGGTAGCCGCCGACCCGGCCGGACAGCGGCGACGCGACGATGTTGCGGACTCGCTCGTGCGTCGTCGACGGCAACAGCCCCGCAGTGGCGATTGCCTCGGCGACCGCTGCGACGTCGGTGATACCACGCAACTGCAGATTGCCGCGCGAGGTCAGCTCCAGCGTTCCCGAGCCGAAGCCGCTCGAGACGCTAGCCAGCGTCGCCAGTTGCGCCGCGGTGATCATCCCGCCTGGCAACCGAACCCGCACCAGCGCCCCGTCGGCGGCCTGGTGCACCTGTAGCGTGCCTGGGCAGGCGTCGGTGCCGCGGGTTCTGGCCACTACCCACGGTATGTGATTGGGCCACTGCCCGGCTGGGCTGGGCAGGTTAAAGTAGCGTCCGACCATGTCTACTGAGACGACCCAGGCCGTGGCCATCATCCGCGGGTACGAACGTGCGAGTTCACCACCCCGTCGCGCGACGGTTCGCCACAGACCTGGCCGGTAATTCCGTTGCTGCTCAAGGTCGGTCTCTTCCTTGTGACGACGAGCATCGGTCTTCCGCAACGGCCATTAATATCCGGCGCAATCCGAAGGTGAGCATGGTGTTCTACGGTGTACGGATTCTGATCCATGTGATTCCGCGCCGCGCCTACCTGTGGCCAACTTGCGACTTCACCATGTCTCCCCAGCCGATTGATGTTGGTGGCCTTGCAAGTGTGGTCTGAAGCGGCGAAAGAGCTTGCCAAGTACCCGGAAGCCGTTGTGACGGCGATTGATCCTGCGGGCTATCCCCTCGGCGTGCGACAAAGGGCACCACGCTATGACTCGCAGACCGGGGAGTTCGTGGTCGCCTGCCCATCACGTCATCCCGTCGCTGCCGGACCGGCGGCAGTCTTGTGTCACTCCCACGACGCTGACCTTCGAAATCTCACGCAAATTCAGATCACGGGTCGGCTAACGCGGCGTACCGGCCGATGGGTGTTCATCAGCACCAGCTTCCGGCGGCCATCGGGGTCGCAGCTGGCTACCCTGTGGCGGCTGAGCCGCGACATGCGCGTGGTGGGCAGACGCTACCTCGACCCGCGTGGTCTATTGATGCCTTATTGATGCTGAAGGTCAATTTCGAAGCACTCCAAGAGCTGCGTCGTCGGGGGTAACCACTCCGAAGGCGGAGTCGGCCCAAGTGCGCAACCGCCCTGGAGATCAGGGTTGGACGCTCCTGGGCCAAGGCATTGACCCAGTGTCATTCCGCATGCAGCGGTCAACAGCACAGCCCGAAGCGCTAATCTCGCCTTGCTGGTCTTTGCGCTCATCAGGTCCTGCTCTCATGGGCCGATACTGCTCAAATAAAACGGTGTGCTGATGGTATCGCTTTGATCGGTGTTCCGAAAGACTTTTCTGAATAGGCCGTAATAGACGGCACGCTGCCCACCACGAATGTCAAAGTACTTTACAATGCTCTACTGTAAGTGGACAGCCCGCTGTGCCACGTCAATACTTTTGACAAGCACAGGTTGTGATGCTTCATCGAATAGCCGATGTAAAAATGGATGCTCCAGCGCTACCCGATTACGAGGTAATTGTCGCAAATTCGCCCGAGTTGTCGCCCAAATGCGGAACTGATCACGGAATGGATCTACTCTCTGGGCGTGTAGGGCCCG
>NZ_VTZN01000327.1 GCF_008370645.1 Mycobacterium simiae | reverse complement strand
CCGATCGCCGGGTCACCACCGGTGAGGCCCACCTCGGCGTTGAGATAACGTAGCAAACCGTAGGTGAGACCATCGGGAAGAGCTCGCAGTTGCTCCTTGGCGTCCTTGACGGCCGCTCCCAGGGCCGCATCGCCGGCGGTGACCTGCTGCCAGGCCAGCCCACCCGCGGCCAGCGCCACCGGGTACTTGCTGGTGAACCAACCTACGGTGTGCGACAGGTCGATGCCGGGCGCTAGTTCCTCGTTGCGCCCGTGGCCCTCCACGTCGATGCCGATCGGGGTCGTTCCGGTACCCAGGAACTCCGTCCACGCCAGCCCGAAGGCGATCAACAGGATGTCTTGCACCCCGGCCTGGAACGCCGACGACACCTCGCCCAGCAACATGCGGGTGGTGTCGACATCCAGGACGGTCGACAGGTACGAGGCGGTGGCAAAGGTATCCGCTGCCGGCTCCACCGCGGGCAACACCGCCGGCGCCGACACCACCTGCTTCCAGGCGCCGGCCTGTTCGATGGCCACGTCGTGCCGGGCGTGCTCGGCCAGCACCGAAGCCCAGCGGCCGAACGAAGTACCCCGGGTCGAGAACGTCACCCGCTGGCCGGCGCGGTGCTGCTGCCAGGCACTGTTGAGGTCGTCCAGCAAAATCCGCCAGGACACCGCGTCGACGGCCAGGTGATGGATGACGAGTACCAGCTGAGCAGAAGGCGCCGACCACAGCGCACTGAGCAGCACTCCGGCGCGAGGATCCAGCCGGGCGCGGGCCTGCGCCAGCGCCTCCTCGGTCAGCTCGGCCACGGAGTGCACGCGGTCGGCCACGTTCACGGTGCCGGGTTCGGACACCGACAGCGACCAACCACCGGCGCCGTCGTCGGTAACCCGCATGCGCAGGGTGGCATGGCGATTCACCAGCGCCTGCAGCAACACCACCACGTCGTGGTCACTGACCCCTGCGGGCGCCTGCAACAGCGTCGCTTGATTGAACTGATCCACCGGGCCGCCGAGGCCTTCGAGGCTTTCCAGCCAACGGATGACCGGTGTTAGCGGCACCTGATACGCGCCGTTCGCGTCATCGGCTTCGAGGCCGTCGCCGGCATCGGCGGTGGTGGCGACCCGGGCGACCCCGGCAACGGATTGTTCGGTGAACAGATCACGCGGCCGGCACACCACACCGGCAGCGCGGGCCCGCGCCACCACCTGAATTGCCGAAATACTGTCGCCGCCCAGGTCGAAGAAGGACTCGTCGACACCGACCCGGCCGAGACCGAGAACTTCGGCGTAGATGCCGGCCAACACCTCTTCGACGGCGTTGGCCGGGGCACGGTACGTCTCGGCGTCACCGTATTGCGGAGCGGGCAAGGCGCGAACGTCCAGCTTTCCGTTGAGCGTCAACGGCAATTCGTCGAGTGCGACGACGGCTGCGGGCACCATGTACTTGGGCAGCCGCTCGGCCAGCAGGGTGCGGATCCCGGTGACGTCCGCGCTGCCGGTGATATAGCCGATCAGGCGCTTGTCGCCGGGGCGGTCTTCACGAGCAATGACCACCGCCCGGTCCACGCCGTCGAGCTGGGACAGCACCGAAGCCACTTCACCGGGCTCGATACGGTACCCACGAATCTTGACCTGCTCGTCGGTACGTCCCAGATAGACCAGCTGACCATCGGCACCCCAGCGCACCAGGTCCCCGGTGCGGTACATCCGCGCTCCCGGCGTACCGAATGGGCAAGCGACGAAGCGTGATCCGGTCAAGGCCGGGCGTCGCCAATAGCCGCAGCCCACCCCACCGCCGGCAACGTACAGTTCACCGGCGACACCGGGCGGCACTAAACGTAACCACGGGTCCAGCACGAACAACCCGGCCCCCGGAACCGGCGCACCGATCGGTGCCACCCCCGAACCTGCCACCAGCGGCGCACTCATCGTTACATAAATCGTCGTTTCCGTTGGGCCGTAAGCATTGATCACTCGTCCGGGCGCATAGCGGTCGACCAACTCAGTGGGGCAGGCCTCACCGGCGACCAGCAGTGTCGTGGACTCCAGTCCCTCGGGCGCCAGACTGCCCGCAGCCGAAGGAGTGTGGCACAGCACGTCGACGCTTTCGGCAACCAACAGGGCATGCAGGTCCTCCGGCGAGCGCGAGACCGCCTCGGGCACCACGACGAGCCGCGCACCGGTTAGCAGCGCACCCCAGATTTCCCATACCGAGACGTCGAAGCCGTACGAGTGCCACTGGGTTACGGTCTGTCCAGCAGTCGGCGTGAAAGAGGTTGATGCAGAAACTAGTTCGGTGACGTTGCGGTGGCTGATGGCGACGCCCTTGGGCACGCCGGTGCTTCCCGAGGTGTAGATGAGGTAGGCGATGTTGTCAGCGGCCGGGAACGGCAGCCCGGTGCTGGACAGGGCGCCGCTCAGCGCGTCGCCGATGTCGACGACGGTCAGGCCGTGGCCGTCTAAGCGGTGGGCCAGCTTGTGAGTGCTCACCGCCA
>NZ_VTZN01000326.1 GCF_008370645.1 Mycobacterium simiae | reverse complement strand
ACCCCGCTCGCTGCACACCGTGCGCGAGGCGCTGCACGGCACCGGAGCCCACATCCGGCCCCGCGGACCTGAGGCGTTCATGGCGACCTGCCCGCTGCACACCGACAACACCCCGTCCCTGTCGGTGACCTGGCGCCCGGCCGGCCGGCCCGGCCGCGGGGGAACCGTTCTGCTGCACTGTTTCAGCTGCCGCGCGGCGGTCGCCGACCTCGCGGCGGCGATCGGGCTGCGGGTGGCTGACCTGTTCGACGACCCCCGGCCGCCCCGGCAGCCCGCACAGCCCGCACAGCCCGACCACCCGGCGCGGGCGACCCGATCGACACCCACCGGCGGCGCGGGCCCCGCCGCCGGGCCCGCTGCCCCCGCGCCTCACCGCCACCGATCCCGCCCCGCCCCGACACCGGTGGCGCCGGGTGCGGGTCTACACCTACACCACCGCCGACGGCCGCGCGGTCCAGCAGGTGATCCGCCACGAGTGCGCTTGTACGGGCCGCCCCCACAAGCGGTTTCAGCAGCGCTACCGCCACGGCCGCCGCTGGGTCTACCGCAAGCCCGACGGCTTCACCCCCGAGCTGTACCGGCCCGCCGCGCTGCGCGCCGCTGCCGCCGGCCTCGCCTGGCTGTTCCTCACCGAAGGCGAGAAGGACGCCGACACCCTCACCGCGCTGGGCCGCCCGGCCACCACCAACGCCCAAGGCGCCCACACGTTCCCGGCCTCCCTGGTGGCCCGGTTCGCCGGCCACCGGGTCGCCGTTCTCGCCGACCGCGACCTGGCCGGCTACCGGCGCGCGCTGCAGCTGCACCAGCTCCTGGCCGGCACCGCCGCGCGAGTAGTGATCCTGCTGGCCGCGCTGGAGCGCGACAAAGCCGACGTCACCGACCACGTCGAGGCCGGCCTGTGGCGCCCCGACGAACCGTTCGGCGGGCTGCGCGAGGTGAGTGTCGCGGACGCGCACGCCCTGGCCCTGCTCGCCGCTGCCGGCCAGGCCGCGGACCGGTCCGACGTCGCCGTCGCCGAAGCCGCCGCCCACCGCGACCGCCACGGCGGCGCCGGCTCCCGCGCCGCCGCCCGGTGGGCCGCCGAAGCCGCCGCGCAGCGCCGGGTGGTGCACCGCGCGCAGCGTGACCTGCACCGCCACACCGCCGGCAACCGGTCGCCGGCGGCCGCCGCCGCCGCGCAGCAGATGGCCGCCCTGCGGGCCCGGGTCGACGACGACCACCACCGCCGCGCCCGGCCGGCCGCACCCGGCGCCTCCGATCTGAAAGCACTGGCATGACACCGGGTTTGGACACCGCCGCCGTACACCGGGCGGCCGCCGCCGCGGCCGGGGCCACCGGGCGCCCGGGCCGCGCGGTCCGCGTCGCCCGCGCCTGGATCGACAGCCTGAGCGCCCGCGCCCAGATCCGCCGCGAACGCCGGGCCCGCCGCGACCGCCGGGCCCGCCGGCGCCACACCCCGCACCCCGCGCCCGAGGCCCGAGTCCGGGCAATGCCCGCCGCCGCCCGCCCCGTCGCCGGGGTGCTCGCCGCGGTCCTGGCCGCGGCCGCGCTGGCGGCCGCGCCGCCGGCGACCGCGGACGCTGGCACCGTCAGTCCCGGTGACCGCGTCGACTACGTCAACCCCGACGGCTCCGCGCAGTTCTGCACTATCGGCCACGTCTACACCGGACCGGACCTGCACACCTACGCCGTGACCGCCGGGCACTGCCGCACCACCGCCGGCGGATATGCCCGCGACACCACCACCGGGGTGAGCGGGGCCTTCATCCGCGCGGTCACCGTGCCGCCGCGCACCGGCGGCCCCGACTACGGCCTGATCGACTTCGGCCTGGCCTCGCTGCCGGTGTCGTTCATCGGCGAGCTGCCCGCCATCCCCGATCGCCGGGAGCCGCGGCCCGGCCAGCGGGTCTGCTTCACCGGGGTGTCCAGCGGCCGGCACTGCGGCGGGCAGATCGTGGCCGTCCACGGCAGCGACCAGTACCTGACCACCGGCCTGCCCGCCGGGGTGCCCGGCGACTCCGGCGGCCCGGTCTGGATCCAGGAGGACCGCGGCCGCGCCGCGCGGATCATCGGGATCTGGCTCGGCCAGAAGATCACCGGCGGCGGGGCCGAATACGGCCGCTTCGCCTCGCTGGCCGAGGGGCTGCGCCTCCTCGGCGCCGCCTGAGACCCCCGCTCGGCGGTTACACCGGCTGCCACGGCGCCCGCGGCGCCGCCACATCCACGCGCACCTCGGGACGCTCCCACAGCCCGGTCACCACCCACCCCACCAGCTGCGCGGGCACCGGCGCGCCCGGCTGGGTCAGGCACCGCAGCAACGCCTCCTCGATCACCTTCGCCACGCTACCCGCCACCCGCGCCGGATCGGGACACCGGCGCGCCGCACGGCCACCGGCGGCGACCCTGAAAGACCCAGCCACTCAGCACCTTTCGCCCCCGGCCCGGCCCGCCCGGCCGGGTCGGCGCTCGTCCGTAGCCCCTCACCTTCAAGCCGTCCG
>NZ_VTZN01000325.1 GCF_008370645.1 Mycobacterium simiae | reverse complement strand
CGCTTGGTGTCACCGGCGGGACCGGCGGGACCGGCGGAGTCGGCGGAGTCGGCGGAGTGGGCGGAGTGGGCGGCACCGGCGGGGCCGGCGGGACGGGCGGGCTGCTGTGGGGTGATGGCGGCGGCGGCGGCACCGGCGGCAGCGGCGGCGGCGGCGGCCACGGTGGGACCGGCGCTGCCGCGGCCGCACCAGCTGGTGTTGGCGGAACCGGCGGCGATGGCGGCCTCGGCGGGGGCGGCGGCCACGGCGGCACCGGCGGAGCCGCCGGACCCTTCCAGCTCGGCCCGTTGGGTGGCCAACACGGTGCCGGCGGGGCCGGCGGCAGCGGCGGTGCGGGGGGGATCGCCGGTGATGGCGGAACCGGCGGTGCGGGCGATTGGAGCGTCAGCAACGGTGTCGGCGGCACCGGCGGCAGCGGCGGCAACCCCGGTGCCGGCGGGGCCGGCGGGCGCGGCGGTATCGGTTCAAGCACCGGTACCACCGGGGCCACCGGCGCCACCCCCACCAGCGGCGGCAACGGCGGCATCGGCGGCACCGGCGCCGACGCCGACGCCACCACCCCAGGGGGCATCGGCGGCACCGGCGGCGCTGGTGGTGCCGGCGGACTAGTCGGCAATGGCGGCACCGGCGGCACCGGCGGCACCGGCGCCACCGGCGCCGACGGCGCCGACGGCACCCCCGCCGGCGAAGGGGGATCAGTCGGTGCCCCCGGTGGAAGCGGCACCGCGGGCGGCAACGGCGGCACCGGCGGCACCGGCGGCGTCGGCGGCGCCGGAGGGGCACACGCCGGCAACGGCGGCACCGGCGGTGTCGGGGGCAAAGGCGGGACCGGCGGAGCCGGAGGAGACGGCGCCGACGGCGGCAAATCCATTTATTCCGCCGGCAACGCGGGCGGGCCCGGCGGGCACGGCGGCGACGGTGGCACCGGCGGCAGCGGCGGCACCGGCGGCACCGGGGGCACCGCAACCCACGGCAACGCCGGCAGCCATGGCGCGGGTGGAGCCGGTGGAACCGGCGGCGCCGGCGGCATCGCCGGGGACGGCGGCCCCGGAACTAGAGGCCGCTGGAGCACCACCAACGGTGTCGGTGGCACCGGCGGCGATGGCGGCAACCCAGGTAGCGGCGGGGCCGGCGGTGCTGGCGGTGCAGGTTCAAGCACCGGCCCGTCCGGCGCTACCGGCGCCACTCCCACCAGCGGCGGCAACGGCGGGACTGGCGGCCCCGGCGCCGCCGCCGATGACCAGCGCCCCCCGGGCGTCACCCCCGGCAGCACCGGGGGCACCGGGGGCACCGGCGGCAATGGCGGACTAGTCGGCGACGGCGGCGCCGGGGGCACCGGCGGAAAGGGCCGAACCGGCACCACCGGCGCTGATGGCATCGACCCGCTCGACCCGTACGGCGGGGGAGACGGCGGGGACGGAGCCGCCGGCGACACCGGCGGTACCGGAGGCGCCGGTGGCGTCGGCGGCAACGGCGGCGCCCAGGCCGGCAACGGTGGCGCCGGCGGGAGGGGCGGAACGGGCGGTACCGGCGGCGCCGGCGGCACCGGCGCCCGCGGGGCCGACGCGTTCATTGACCAGCTCCGTCCCGAAGTGCTTGACGGCGGCGACGGGGGCGACGGCGGGGCTGGCGGCAGCGGCGGCACGGGCGGCGCCGGCGGCGCCGGCGGTAGCGCCACTCACGGTGACGCAGGCGCGCAAGGTATCGGCGGGGACGGCGGTACTGGGGGGGCCGGCGGGGCTCCGGGTGAGGGTGGCCGCGGCAGCGATAGCAGCGGCTTCAGCCTCCGTCCCGATTACAACGGGAACGGCGGCGATGGTGGCGACGGTGGTGATGCCGGAGCCAGCGGGACTGGTGGGGCCGGTGGCGCCGGATCCGCTCCCGGGGCGACTGGCCGTTCGGGTGATTCACCCCACGCGGGCGGGCGCGGCGGGGATGGCGGCAACGCCCGCTACCTCGACTTCGGGCCGCCCGTGACGGGCGGGGCCGGCGGTGCCGGCGGCGCTGGTGGCAGCGGCGTTTACGGCGCCCTCGGAGGCGCCGGTGGGGATGGCGGTGGCGGATCGATCGCCAGTCTGCCCGACAACTACCCGGTGTCAACTGGGGGCCGCGGCGGCGCCGGTGGTGTAGGTGGCGCTGGTGTGGTTCTCGGCGGGACCGGAGGGGCTGGGGGCAGCGGCGGAGTCGGCGGTGCGGGCCTTTTCGGCATTGACGGCGGTGCTGGGGGTACCGGCGGGACCGGCGGAGCCGGCGGGACCGGACTCATCGGCGGCAGCGGAGGCAGCGGAGGAACCGGCGGTGACGGCGGTTATAGCTTGAACGAGACGGGCGGCGACGGCGGCCGTGGCGGTGACGGCGGTGACGGCGGTGCGGGCAGCGGCGGGCCAGGGACCAGTGGGCTATCTGGGAGCGACGGCGGCACCGGCAGTCCGTTCGGCCCCGGCGGAGCCGGAGGCACAGGTGGCGCCGCAGGAACCGGCGGCCCCCCGCGGGTCTAACA
>NZ_VTZN01000324.1 GCF_008370645.1 Mycobacterium simiae | reverse complement strand
ATGCGCAGATCCCAGCAGCCCAAACCGAAAACAACAACTCAACCCGCTGCCAATACCACGAACCCCGAATCGTGAGCCAAATCAGGCAGGGTTCGGAAGTGCGAAGAAGTCGCCTTTGCTCATGGCGGAGTTGTGGTCTCCGGTGTCGATGAAGCAGTGACCCTCGCCCGACAGCGTGGCACTCTCGTCGGTGTTCCCAAGGTAGTAGGGAACATTCGTGGCAGCGGCCTTGGCGCCATTCTGGCGAAGCCCGCCGCTTTCGGCAGGGGCCGTCCCCACGGACAGGTGACTGCTGTGATGTCACTGATATATCCCGGGTTGTTGGGTTCGCATTAGTGCGCGGGTTGACAGCAATCCACTCCGGTTGATCGAGCGTTATCGCGGGCTGATGAGGAGGAACGAATGCCATCAGGTTGAGGGCGGAGGTCTTTTCGTCCTCGAAGTGGATCACCGGTCGATGCGCTCGACGGTTTGCTCGCAATAGACGTCGATGCCGTCAGCATTGAGCATTGCTGATGAGTTCCTGGCCGGCGTAGGGTCCCGCCGACGGCATGGGTTGCGCCTCCGGGGTGTACACCGCGATCTGGGTGTAGGCGCGCGTTCCGTTCTCGCGCAGCAAGTCCGCGGCGAGGAGGGCCCCCTCATAGGGGGCAACAGGGCGCCGGAACGGCTGGCAGGTGATGAGGAATACCAGCTTGCCGCTGATGAACTTCGATAGCGCGCCGTGTGCGGACGCCGCTGCTGCGGTGGCGTAATAGTGGTCGGCCGAACCGCTGTCGACCGCCTCCTGAAATCCGGGGATCATGTCGATTGCGATGCGGGATCCCGCCGCGAGCACCAGCGCGTCATAGGCGATTTCTGAATCGTCATCCAAGATGATGCCCATGGCGCCGGGGATCACTGGTGACCGTGCGGGTAACGGTGGTGATTCCGGACAGCGCCTCAGCAGTCGAGGCGGATGGGCACGCTGTCGCTGGTCGCGCCATCCCCGCATGACCCACGGCAAGGTGAATCCCAGAATGTGGGAGAAGTCTTCATCGATGATCGTGATGTCTAGGCCCGCGTCGGCAAACCTGCTTGGCGGATCTCGTTCATCACACTGAGCGCGCCGATGCCGGCGCCGATGATGACAAGCTTGTTCTTCATCTTTCGCAGTTCTTGCTTCCTTGGTCGTACGGTCCGCGTCGGACGAGGCGATGCCAATCGTGGTACGTGCTGCCCCTCTCGTCGTGCTGACCGCGATCGACCGCCGAGTTGGATTCGGCAGCGAGAGAAATTGCAGCACAAAGCCTTTCGTTGGAACGGTGCGCTGTCAATTGTTTGTCATATTCAAGTTGACAATCAAGGAGCATACCCCGGTCGCGGATACTGTCAACTATAGTTGTCAGTAGGATCTGGTGTCCTGACACCGGAGGTTGCCGGTGGGCGGCACCGTCAGAACAGGGCCAGTGGGAGAGCGCCAAGAGCGCCGAGACGCTAGGCCAGCGTGCAGTGACCCGGCGCCGAGGGCAAACGTCGACCCGGATCGGTATCTGGGCAGCATGAACGTGGGCTGCCGGTCAACGGCGGCTGGCACATTGCCGCAGCGATCTCATTGTGGTGAATTACATTTCCCAAACCATCTTTTCGTGCAAAGGCGCGTCCTCGCCAAGAAAAAAATTCACGCGAGCAAGGCGTGGGAAAGGTCACACCTAATCCAGCCGCGATTCGTCCGATCGTGCCTCATGCCGGCATTGCTTGCGGGGGTGAATTTAAACCCTAAGACTGCCAACATAATTCGTGTCATCAGCAGCTTTGCACGGCAGTTTAGGAACTGAATGGACCGGTGCAATTAGTGCTCTGCACTCGCCAGGCGCCAGGCAAACCGCAGCTGCGGGTTTCTCGGACGATCTAATTAGATGTACTATCAATCTCGAATGAGCGGCTTAGACCGCCGTGGCGCCGCGTCAATAGATGCCAATGCCAACAGCGACTGTTCGGTCCGTAGCAGAGGAGTTAAGAATGAACTGGATGATGGCTTCGGGTGCCCGTAGCGCAATGACCAAAATCGCGGTGGCCGTGGCGCTGATCGCGCTACCAGCGACAGCTGTGGCTGCGCCAGCGAACGCAACGTCGGGCTCCGCAGGCACATTCATGGCGCCGGTTCTGCTCGACGATCCCGGCTCTGGCGATCCGGGCCCCGACGCTCCTACCGGCCCACTTGACCCCAAATGCATACAGATGCCGCTTGATCCGGTGTGCCAGGGCGGCCCATATTGGCAGGGACCGCCCACCAGCCCATCCGATCCCCAGTGCGCCAGGACGCCTGCTGATCCGGTATGCGCGGGCGGCCCATATGCTCCGCCTATCAATGTGCTAACACCACCCATGGCCCCACCTATCGGATCGGCTCTACCGCCGGAGGCCCCGCGGATCGACACGCCGCAACTGCCCGAGGCACACTTTCCGGCTTCACCGGGACACATCTAGGCGGCCACGGCCTCCTGTCCTCCATATCCTCCGTCGCACTAGC
>NZ_VTZN01000323.1 GCF_008370645.1 Mycobacterium simiae | reverse complement strand
GACATGCACCATCTGGCGCCGGACGTCCCGATTTTCCATATCCCCTTGGCGCTGCGATTGCGCGGCGAGCTGGATGTTGACGCCTTACGAAACGCACTGCTTGATGTGGTGAACCGCCACGAGACCTTGCGCACTGTCTTCACCAGCGTCGACGGCGTTTTATACCAAGCTGTCTTACCCGTGGAGCGGGCTGACTTAGGCTGGCGAATCGTCAACGCCGCGGAATGGTCCGCCACGCGGCTCCGGCAGTCACTGGCCGCGCATGTCAGCGCTACCTTCGATCTTTCTACTCAGATCCCACTGCGCGCTCGGCTTTACCGTGTCGCCGAGGGCGAACACGTATTGGCCATCAGCTTGCACCACATTGCCGCTGATGGTTGGTCGCTGGCACCACTGGCGTCCGATTTGAACGCCGCTTATTGCAGTCGTCGTAACGAGCGTGCCCCAAGGTGGGCTCCGTTACCAGTCCAATACGCCGATTACGCCCTATGGCAGCGCGAGTACTTGGGTGATCCTGCCGATCCCGAGAGCTTGGTCGGGACTCAACTGCAGTATTGGGAAGGCGCGCTCGCCGGAATCCCAGAACGCCTGGAGCTACCCACCGACCGACCACATCCACCCGCGGCGGACTACCGTGGCGACACGATCGCTCTACACTGGCCCGCGGCATTGCATGACCGGATAGCCCGGCTGGCACGCGACCACAACGCGACCAGTTTCATGGTCGTTCACGCGGCCCTGGCCGCAGTGTTGTCCGAACTCTGCGGCAGCACCGACATTCCCATCGGAATCAATGTTGCCGGGCGTAATCACCCGATGCTGGATGAATTGGTTGGCAACTTCGCCAACAGCATGGTGCTGCGCGCCGAGTTGGGAGGCGATCCCACCTTTGCGCGACTGCTAGCTCAGGTGCGTGCGCGCACTTTGCAAGCATTCGATCACCAGGACCTGCCCTTCGGTGTCCTCGTCGACCGGCTCAACCCCAGCCCGGCGCTAAGCCATTCCCCGCTGCGGCAAGTGATCCTGGTCTGGCATAACACCGAGCCCCCCAAGTGGGCGTTGGGCAATCTGGATGTCACGGTTGTCCCGCTCCACACGGGCGTCGGCCGGATGGATCTGGTGTTGTCGCTCAACGAACGATTCACCGACGCTGGATGTCCCGCCGGCATTAGCGGAGTCGTGGAATTCCGCACTGACGTCTACGACGCCGCCACCATCCGGACTTGGATCTACATGTTGGAGAAGCTGCTGTCGGCAACGGTGGTCGACCCGGAGCGGCAACTGTCGACATTAATGCCGGAACAGTAGTTAGCGTCAATTCACCGATGGGCCCGTGTGGCGTGAATCGTTGAGCGCTTGATATTGGTTTGCAACATCAATCCTCGCGACGGTAAGAGCGAGGAGGCGTTGGGCCAAACCAGCCCCTGAACCCAAGCGGCGAGTCGTGGCCGCCAGTGCACACTCCGCGCAGCCGGTACACACTCGGCCAGCAGTGGGGAATTACTCATCTAGGTTGCCATGGGGCATGGTCGCCGCGACGCTGCAACGTGGGCATTGATCGAGCATGTGTTAGCCAACCACTTCCGCCCACAGTGCGGCGACCGATAGCCCAACTTGGTGTAATAGTGAACGCAAAAGCGGCAGGCTCAACCCGATCACGTTCGACGGATCGCCGTCGATTCTGTCGATGAACCAGCCGCCAAGTCCGTCAAGGGTGAATCCTCCCGCGACCTGCAACGATTCCCCGCTGGCCAAGTACGATTCCAGATCGTCAGGCGATGGAGTACCGAAAAAAACTGTGGTTATTGATGTTTCGTCAACGCAGTGAGCGATCTTGTTGTCCAGCAACCGGATAACGGAATGGCCGGTATACAGTTGGCCGGGGCGCCCCGCCATCGACTGCCACTGTCGGCGCGCCTCGGCCACCGTCTGCGGTTTCCCGGACAACCGGCCATTGAGGCTGAGCATGGAATCGCACCCGACGACGACGCAATCGGCGGCGACCATATGGTCCACCGCCCTCACGACCTGCTCGGCTTTTGCCCGGGCCAGCGCAGAGACCAGTTGGCTGGCTGTAACGCCCGGTCCGAGTCCGGCGCTGACCACATCTTCGTCGACGCCGGAGACGATCACCAGCGGCTCGACGCCGGCCTGGCGGAGCACTTTGAGCCGACCAGCGGAAGCGGACCCGAGCACCAGCCTGGTCATCGACGCATGTGCATCATCTCTTGCAGCGTGATCCGCTGCCAGCTGAAGACGGGGTAGCGCAACTTGTCGACCGGCAGGCCCCACCGGGTGGGCTCGGTTTCCGGCGCTGGGGGCGCACCGCTGACGCTGCCCAGCACTGCGATCAGCGCGGCCAACTCCTGAGCGGTGGGCTGTCCCTTGAGGATCTGAATGTGCGGCTCGTGCGGATGGTGCCCATCAGCGGTGACCGGCGACACGCCTGCCGCGTTGCTGTTGTTCGCGCTCACTGGTGCATGACCGTTGTGATTGCCGACGTTCATCTCACTCCCGTCG
>NZ_VTZN01000322.1 GCF_008370645.1 Mycobacterium simiae | reverse complement strand
CTATCGGTGCGGCGTCATCGATGAGGAAGCCGATTCGGGTGTCGGGGTGGTTGGGGTCGATGGGCAGGTAGGCCGCGCCGGTTTTGAGGACGGCGGTGATGGCGACGATGGCTTGTGCGGAGCGTTCCAGCAGCAGCGCCACCACCGCGCCGGGCCGGGCGCCGTGGCTGACCAACACATGTGCCAATCGGTTTGCGGCCGCGTCGAGTTCGCGGTAGCTCCAGGTCTGCTCCGCATAGGTCAGCGCCGGCGCGTCCGGGGTGCGTAGCACTTGGGCACCGAACAATTGCGGTATCGACACCGACTCGACCGGCGCGCGCAGCACCGCGCGATGACCCATCTCGTCCAGCCGCGCCCGCTCGGCGTCATCAACCAGATCGACCGCCGACAACCGCTGCTCGGGGTCAGCGGTCAACACCACCAGCAGCCGCTCTAACCGCGCGAGGAGCTTTTCAATACTGGCCGCCTCGAACACGTCGGTGCGAAACTCCACCGCACCGCCGATGCCGGCCGGCTCGCCAGTTTCGGTGAACCGCTCGGCCAACGAGAACACCAAATCCATCCGCGCACTGTGAGTGTGGACCGGCTCAGGTATCACCTCGACGCCGCCCAGCGTGCGCTCGGTCAGGTTGCCGTGCTGACGGGCGAAGTTCTGCCAGGCCAGCAACACCTGAATCAACGGATGATGAGTCAGCGACCGCACCGGATTAAGCTTGTCCACCAACACTTCGAACGGCACGTCCTGGTGCTCAAACGCCGCCAGACTTTGCGTCCGCACCTGAGCCAGCAGCTCAACGAAACTCAGCCCACCATCGACTTGAACCCGCAGCACCAGCGTGTTGACGAAGAAGCCGACCAACGCATCCAGCGCCGGATCACCGCGACCTGCCGCGGCGAACCCGACCGCGACGTCACTGCTGGCGCACAACTTGGACAACAACGCCGTCAGCGCCGCCTGCACCACCATGAAACTGGTCGCGTCGTGCTCGCGGGCCACCCGCGCCACCTGGGCCTGCAGCTGCGCCGACCAGTACACCTCGACACTGCCCCCGCGGTGATCGGCCACCCGCGGGTAGGGCCGATCCGTCGGCAACTCCAACCGCTCCGGCATCCCCGCCAAAGCCTGGACCCAATAAGCTATTTGAGCCGCGGCACCACTGTCGCTATCGGCAAGATCACCCAGGCTCGCCCGCTGCCACAGCGCGTAATCCACATACTGCACCGCCAACGGCGCCCAACCCGGCGCCCGGCCCGCACACCGGTCGGCATACGCCAGGCCCAGATCATTCATCAACGGCGCCAACGACCACCCGTCCGCGGCGATATGGTGCACGATCAACGCCAGCAGATGCTCATCGTCGCCAACCCGGAAAAGCCGCGCCCGCAACGGCATATCCGCAGACAGATCGAACTCAAAACGGGCCAGGGTCGCCACGGCCTCATCGAGCGCAGCGTCCGCCCACGCCGTCGCATCGACAATCTGCCAGCCGAAATCGAGCCGCTCGGCCAGCAACACCACCTGGGCGGCAATTCCGTCGGCCGACACGAACACCGTGCGCAAGCTCTCATGACGACTTACGACATCGGCGATCGCGGCCCCCAGCGCATCCGCATCAAGCCCACCACGCAACCGCAACACCCAGGCCATGTTGTATACCGGCGAAGGGCCCTCCAACTGGTCAAGGAACCACAACCGGCTCTGCGCGTACGACAGCGGAATCACTGCCGGCCGCGGCCCGGCCACCAACGGCACCCGCCCGCCCGAACCGCGCTCCACACACCGCGCCAGCCCCGCCACCGTCGGCGACTCGAACAACACCCGCACTGACAAGTCGGAATCCAGTGCCTTGTTCACCGCCGCGATCAACCGCATCGCCGACAACGAATCCCCACCCAAATCGAAAAACGAATCATCGACCCCCACCCGGCCCAGCCCCAGCACCTGCCCAAAGGCGCGCGCCACCACCTCCTCAACCACACCGACCGGAGCCCGGTAGTGATCCACATCGCCGAACTCCGGAGCCGGCAACGCCCGCACATCCAACTTGCCGTTGATCGTCAACGGCAACGACGCAACTCCGACCACCGCCGCGGGCACCATATACACCGGCAACCGCTCCGCCAATACCCCACGAACCCCCGAAACATCCACGTCACCAACCACATAACCCACCAACCGCTTATCCCCAAGCCGATCCTCACGAGCAACGACCACAGCCTGCTCAACCCCGGTCACACCCGCCAGGGCCGCCTGCACCTCACCCAGCTCAATCCGATACCCACGAACCTTGACCTGCTCATCAACGCGGCCCACGTACACCAACTGCCCGTCGGCATTCCACCGCACCAGATCCCCACTGCGATACATGCGCCCGCCGGGCACCTCAAAAGGACACGCCACAAACCGCGACGCCGTCAATCCTGGCCGCCGCCAATACCCGCAACCCACCCCACGACCCGCCACATACAACTCACCCACCACACCCACCGGCACCGGACGCAACCACGCGTCCAGAACAAA
>NZ_VTZN01000321.1 GCF_008370645.1 Mycobacterium simiae | reverse complement strand
CCACCGCGATGGTGGCGGCGTTCGGATCGGCAGCCAGCCGGCGCTGCAGCTCGTAGGTGAACAGCAGGTTGGCCAGTTTGGATTGTCCGTAGGCGGCGACGCGGTGGTAGCTGCGTTCCCACTGCAAATCATCAAAGTGGATCATGGCGCGAAGGCGGTGACCCAAGCTGCTGACCGTGACCACCCGCGAATCGGGCACCGGCAGCAGGTGGTCGAGCAGCAGCCCGGTCAGTGCGAAATGTCCGAGATGGTTGGTGCCGAACTGCATCTCGAAGCCGTCGGCGGTGACCTGTTTCGGCGTCCACATCACCCCGGCGTTGTTGATTAGCAGGTCGATGCGCGGATAGGCCGATCGCAGCGCATCGGCGGCGGTGCGCACCGAGCTCAACGAGCTCAAGTCGAGTTGTTGCAGCGTGACGTCGGAGCCGGGTGCGGCGGCGACAATGCGCGCCAGGGCCTCGTTGCCTTTCTCGAGGTTGCGTACCGCCAGCACCACCTGCGCGCCGCGCCAGGCCAGCGCGGCAGCCGTGTGGTAACCCAGCCCGGTGTTGGCGCCGGTGACGACGATGACGCGGCCGCGTTGATCCGGGATGTCGGACTGGGACCACTTGTGATCTGTCGCGCTAGTAGGGCTCATGGCCCGACCATACTCAGCCGCGACCAGCTGGCCCACGGACAACTGAGAGCGTTATTCGCCCGCCCACTCCGGGGTCGACGTCAGCTGACTGCGAGGCCGCCCGCCACCTCCTACCACCCCGTAAGTGGGCCTGCGGGTATTCTCACCGGTCCTGTGCTCCGATCGGCGACGCCATTGGCGGCGACATGGGTAAAGCACGTATCTCAAGGACTCCGACTCGTCGAAAAATGCGGGCCGAGACCGCTGGCGCACGGTGATGTAGTTCCTCGCCGGCGGACTTGCCGTCTTCCTCACGCCACACCCGCCTCTGGCGCGGCGGGCGCTCGCGTTGCCCACCTCAGCGACAACTCGCAAGCTCTCGGCTTGGTCGCGCGTAGTCGGGCACAACGAGTATCGGTTTGAACAGGGGCCGCTGTGGCGGATGTGACTCGGCCCTGCACGCCGCGCCTCGTCGGACAGCAGATAGGTGTTGAGCCGGGAACCGAACCGGATGAGCCCATTAGGTATCACCGATCGACGGGGTGTCCCCGACGTGGGCGTCACAAGAAAATGGTGACTCGCAATAGCGCAATAGCAGGGTGGCGCCCATGCTCAGCTCGGCGGTTGGAGCGGCGGAGTCGATGACGCAGCTAGCGCGGCGGCGGGCGTGCTGATGGCGCCGGGGCCGAGGGAGGGGGCACCCGCGGCCGGGTGCGGGAAGAATGCCACTAAGGTGCTGGTGGCCAGCAGACCCGTCCGGGCAGCCACCGATGGTTGCGTCCGACGGCCGCCGCGGCAGCCGGGCGGAAACGACGGGAATCCAGCGGGGTGGACCGGCGGACCCACGCAGCTGCACCAGAGCCAGCGCGGCGTCGTGCACGCGGTCCTCCTACGGAGAGTCGCGGCTGCTTGTGAGCCGACGTCCGGCGGGCTCCGTGCGCCAAGACCGCGGAGCGGTGCTCCGGCTATGCAGGCTGTCCTATCAGCCGTTGGTCCCGTCTTGCCCGTCCAATAGACCGCCGCCGCCGGGGCCGCCGCTGCCGGCGCTGCCGGTCAGCCCGCCCGCGCCGCCGCCAAACCCGCTGCCGCCGGACCCGCCGGCGGCGCCGTTGCCGCCACCGCCGCCGACGCCAAGCAACCCGACGCTGGTCCCGCCGATCCCTCCGCCCCCACCGGCTCCGCCGTTGCCGCCGGCGGAGGCGGCGACGCCGAGGGCCTTGCCGCCGCTGCCGCCGATGCCGCCACGGCCGCCGTTGCCGCCGCTAGCGGCGCCGACGATTTGGGCCGTGCGGCCCCCGCCCCCGCCCCCGCCGCCGGCACCGCCATCGCCAGCGGCGGAGCCAGCGTTGCCGAGGACGGTCCCCCCGGCGCCGCCGCCCCCGCCGGCGCCGCCGCCACCACCGGTGCCGAAGAAGCCGACCGCGTAGCCGCCGGTACCGCCGCTGCCGCCGGTGCCTCCGGACCCGCCTTTGACGACAGCAGCAGCGGTGGCGGTGCCGCCGGAACCGCCGGAACCGCCGGAACCGCCGGCCCCGCCGTTTCCGGCGATTGCCCCTGAGGCTCCGCCGGCTCCGCCGTTACCACCCGCTCCGCCGATCCCGCCGCTGCCGCCGACGGTGGTGGCGGTGGCGCCGCCGTTGCCGCCGTCGCCGCCGCTGCCGCCGCTGCCGCCGTCGCCGAAGAGCCCGCCAGCATTACCGCCCCTGCCGCCGGCCCCGCCGGCGGGGCTACTTCCGCTGAAAAAGCCCGGTGCGCCCTTGCCGCCATTGCCACTGGCCCCGCCGTCGCCGCCGGCTCCGCCGGAGCCGACGAGCGCGCCGGCGTTGCCGCCGGCCCCGCCGGTCCCGGCGTTGCCGCCGGCGCCGCCGGGACCGGTGCCGGCGTCGGCGCCGTTGCCGCCGCTCCCGCCGGTCCCGCCGGCGCCGCCGTTGCCGATGAGCCCGCTGGCATTGCCGCCGGCTCCGCCGTGC
>NZ_VTZN01000320.1 GCF_008370645.1 Mycobacterium simiae | reverse complement strand
TTCTCTGGGGGTCGGCCGCGACGGGCGCGAATGTTCGAGCGAGTTCCTGCAGTTCACGCGTTGCTTGGGGAACGCTATCGAATGCAACAGGTGTTGTGCAAGCAAGCCGGTCTTGAGGACTCACCTGTCTTGCTCGGTCAGTTGTTGACGGAGGCTGTCGAGGTCGCCAAGTACCCAGATGTCAGCGATGAGATCGTCTGTGGTGGTGAAGAAGGCGGCGCCGGAGTAGGCGAACCGGCGACCAGTCGCGGGGATGCCGAGCAGCGTCCCGAGGTGGGTTCCCGAGTACCTGAGTCGGGCTGCGGCACGGTGCGTGTCGCTGATGAGGTCGATGATTTCGTTGTGGAAATCTGGTGCACCACAACGGATTTGGTCTCGGTAGGTACGCCATTGATTGCGTCCGGTTGTGGAGGTTCCAAGCGACCCGCGGAAGGCGATATCGGGTGCCAACGTGTCGTCGACGGCTGTGTCGTCCCATGCATTCCACAGCCGCTCATAGAACCGCCGCACCAGGTCGTGAGCCGAGACCGGGACCCTCATGAGCCCTCCTTACCTTTCCGCGGCGGTCTCGGGTTGTGCGCGACCGGACATCCCATGCGTGGTGTTGAGACGAGTGATGAGTTCACGATTAGCGGCGCGGGCGGCGTCGAGTTCTTCGGTGCGCTCTTCGAGTTGAAGGCGGAGATCGACAATCTGCTGTTCGAGTGCGGTGATTTGCTGGTGGAGTTGGTCGACGTCGTCGGGGGCGCCGATGCCGGATTCCCGCCATGCTTGTTCACCGAGTGCAGCGGAGAGGCGGTTTTCGAGTTGCTGGACCCGCGAGGCCAGTCGGGCTGCTCGCTGTTGAGCGTTGAGCAAATCGGTCTGCAAGGAGGCAGTGCTCACACCGCCGACCGCCAATTTGTTGGTGGGTTCGGTTGCGGCAGCGTGGATTTGTTCGAGCAGGTCGCGGTGGCGGTAGAGGAAGCTGCGGTCCACGCCTGCGGCTTGGGCGATTGCGCTGACGGTGATCTCGTGCTGCCCAGCGTGCGCGTCGTTGAGTGTCTTAAGTACGCGTTGGCGCCGGCGCAGGGAGTCGGCGCGTCGGCCCGCAGCCATGGCGGCCGAACGGGAGCGGTTCGATGAACTCACGCGGATCCTTCCTGGAGTCGCTGTTGTTGGGGCGGCGAGGGTGCGATGCGTGGCATGCCGAGCAGGGTGACGCGATGGGGCCGAACGGCGGCGACGGCTTGGTCGATGTCGGCGCGTTCGTCGTCGCCGAGCTGGTCGAGATCGCCTTTGATGCGCTGAATCAACCCGCGCGTAAGGGCGATTTCGGTGTCGGAGGGCATGGCGTCAGCGCGCGCCCAGTCATCGATGTCGGTGGCGGCTTGCAATCGTTCACGGATGCGCAGCAAGTCGTCGAGGTGGGCTTGCAGGTCGGGCAGGTAGGAGACGTCGGTGCGGAAGTGTTCGCATCCCAGGCAGCGGAATCGGTAAGGGCACGACTGGCCGTTGGCTTTGACGTTGGATGGTTCGGAACACACGCCGTAGGGCACCGCGACTTCTCCGACCGCGCGGCGGACGTATTCGGAGTCGAGCAGTGCTTTGACGTCGCGCCAGATGCGGTTGCCGTGCCGGTCGAACTGCAACGCACTGACCCGGTCGACGGCGTCGCGGCGACGTTTTTCTTCGACCCGGTAGTAGCGTTGCGTGGCTTTCAGGTCGCGGTGATTCATCAACTCACGCAACACATCCGGCGGAACTCCGCTATCCGCGTGGCGCTGAGCGTAGGTGTGCCGGTAGCAGTATGCGACCAGCCGGGTGGTGTCAAACGGGTTGCCGTCGGCGGTGCGCAGTTCGCCGATGGCGTCGATCCACTCCCGGTGGCGGTGGCAGAGCCGGGATGCGCTCAGCGGTCGACGTCCGCCTTGCTGGATGGTGCGCGCGGGCAGCAGCGCGAGCTCACCAACCGGTGTGTCTGGGTAGCGCGCCCGGACCCGCTGCTTTTGACGGGTGATGACCTCTGCGGTGGCCTCGGGGATCGGCAGCCTGCGGCCAGGCCGATCGGCCTTGTCGTTGTCGTAGATGAGCACCGGTTTGTCGTCGGCGTCGCGGTCAAGACAGTCCCAAGCCAACGAGCAGACTTCATCGGGGCGGCGGCCGGTGTCGATGAGAATTTCGACGGCAGCACGCATTTCCGGGCCGCCCAGTGCTTCGAGTTGGGGCAGGTGTTCACAGATCTGCCGCAGTATTTCCGGTGGCAGATCGCGCCCGGGTTCGCGATCCGGACGCCGCGGCATGTCGCTGGTCTGCAGCACGAACTCTTGACTGAGGCCGGCAGCGGGCTCGCGCTGGCGGGTCAGCCCCAGGGCGCGGATGCGCGACAGCATGGTCTTGGTCTGCTGACATGCCCTGATCCGTGCATCGCGGGTCAGGGCGCCGGTGCTTTCCAGGTAGGTCAATCGGTTCAAGAAGTTATCGATGTCGGCACGTCCCAGCATGCTGGGTACCTCGCCACGGTCAGAACGCATGCGCAGGCTTTCCGAGAGCCGCTCCAGGCAGCCGACGTGATGCGACACCAGATGCCCGACCCGCTTTCCCCGGCG
>NZ_VTZN01000032.1 GCF_008370645.1 Mycobacterium simiae | reverse complement strand
CACCAGCGCCGCCGCCGCTACCAGCGGGGGCGCCGGCGGCGCCGGCGGCACGCCCGGGCTGGTCGGCAACGGCGGTAACGGCGGTAGCGGCGGCTCCGGCGTGGGCCTTGGTGGCCCCGGCGGCCCCGGCGGCATTGGGGTGCTGATCGGCAATGGCGGCAACGGCGGTAGCGGTGGCATCGGCGCTACCCTCGGCCCCAACGGCCTGGGCGGCTTCGGCGGGCTGGTGTTGGGTGCCGACGGCTTCAACGCTCCTGCCAACCCCAATCCATTGCTCGCCCTGCGGCAGCAGGTGCTGGCCGCGATCAACGGGCCTACCCAGGCATTAACTGGGCGGCCACTGATCGGCAACGGCGCCAACGGCACCCCGGGAACCGGGGCCGACGGCGGGGCCGGCGGCTGGTTGTTCGGCAACGGCGGAAACGGCGGGTCCGGTGCACCCGGCGCGGCCAACGGCGCGCCCGGCGGCGCCGGCGGGGCCGGCGGGATCTTGTTCGGCACCGGCGGCACCGGAGGGGCCGGCGGTAACTCCACGGCCGGCGGCGGCGCCTCCGGCGCCGGCGGGGCCGGAGGCGCCGCCTTGCTGTTTGGCTCCGGCGGCACTGGCGGCAGCGGCGGGGTCGCGACCGTCATGATCAGCAATGGCGGGGCCGGCGGCGCCGGCGGGAACGCCGGCGTCCTCGCCGGCGCGGCCGGTACCGGCGGCATCGGCGGCTCTGGTGCTGGTGCCGCGGCCACAGGCGGGGTCGGCGGCGCCGGCGGGCGCGGCGGGCTGTTAGCCAACGGCGGGGTCGGTGGATACGGCGGCACCGGCGGCACCGGCGGAGCCGGTGGGGCCGGCGGCGCTGGCGGGCTGTTCGGAGAAGGTGGAACCGGCGGTGTCGGCGGCGCTGGCGGTTCCACCACCGGCGGCGCCGGCGGTACCGGCGGCGCTGGCGGGCTGTTCGGCGCCGGCGGCACCGGCGGCACCGGTGGCGCCGGGTTTGGCGGCGGGACCACCGGCGGTGCCGGTGGGGCAGGCGGCAACGCCGGCTTGCTCGCCATCGGTCCCTCCGGCGGCGCCGGCGGGGCGGGCGGGGCTGCCTTCGCCAACGGCGGGGCCGGCGGGGCCGGCGGCACCGGAGGCTTGGTCTTCGGCTCCGGCGGGGCCGGCGGCAACGGTGGCCACGGTGGACAAGGCGCAGGCGCCGGCAACGGCGGTAAAGGCGGGATCGGCGGCAACGCCGGCTTCTTGTTCGGCTCCGGCGGCTCAGGTGGAGCTGGCGGTACCGGCAGCCAAGTCGCCGGCTCCACCGGCGGCGCCGGCGGCAACGGCGGTCAAGCCGGCGCGACGGGCAACGGCGGCAACGGCGGCGCCGGCGGCGCCGCCGCAACAACCGGCGGCAACGGCGGCACCGGCGGCAACGCCGTGTTGATCGGAAACGGCGGAAACGGCGGCAACGGCGGCCAAGCCGCCGCCAAGGGCACGCCCGGCGTCGGCGGCACCGGCGGGCAGCTCATCGGCGAAAACGGCCTCAACGGCTTGACATAGCCGCCGGGCCAGCGGCCGGTTACTTCCCGGGCCGAGTCCCGGCCTGTTTCGACCTGAGCCTGCTAGGTATAGTCCCAACCAACCAGTAGGTCGGGAGATTGAACGGAAAAGGGACTCGCATGCAGATCAGGGACGCCGTCGCCGTCGTCACCGGAGGCGCCTCGGGCCTGGGCCTGGCCACCACCAAGCGGCTGCTGGACGCCGGGGCTCAGGTGGTGGTGCTGGACCTGCGCGGCGAAGACGTGGTGGGGGCACTCGGTGATCGGGCTCGGTTCGCGCAAGCCGATGTGACCGATGAGGCCGCCGTCACCGGCGCGCTGGATCTGGCGGAATCGTTGGGCCCGCTGCGCATCATCGTCAACTGCGCCGGCACCGGCAACGCGATTCGCGTGCTGGGCCGCGACGGTGTGTTCCCGTTGGAGGCGTTCCGCAAGATCGTGGACATCAACCTGGTCGGCACCTTCAACGTGCTGCGGCTAGGTGCCGAGCGCATCGCCAAGACGGAGCCGATCGGCCCCAACGGTGAAGAACGCGGAGTCATCGTCAACACGGCGTCGGTAGCCGCCTTCGACGGCCAGATCGGCCAAGCCGCCTACTCGGCATCCAAGGGCGGGGTGGTCGGCATGACCCTGCCGATTGCCCGTGACCTGGCCAGCCACCGTATCCGGGTGATGACCATCGCGCCCGGCCTGTTCGACACCCCGCTGCTGGCGTCGTTGCCCGAGGAGGCCAAGGCGTCGCTGGGCAAGCAGGTGCCGCATCCGTCGCGGCTGGGAAACCCTGACGAGTACGGGGCGCTGGCGGTGCACATCGTCGAAAACCCGATGCTCAACGGCGAGGTCATCCGTTTGGACGGCGCCATCCGGATGGCGCCGCGCTAAGGGCTGAATACGAAAAACCCCCGCAATGGCGGGGGCTCACTTTGGAAACGGAGAACTCGATTATCGACGAAACCATCGACTGATGGCGGGCTCGGCAATGAGTAGCCGTGCGAGCATGCCCATGATCTGCCTCAGCTTGCCGTAGGCAGCGGGTGCCAGTCTTCGAGCTGCTCGGAGGTCTCACCTTCCACCAGCATGTCGCCGTGGTAGAGAGCCTCGAAGTCGGCCTTGATGACGTCGGCACTCGAGTCGTCGATCCACATGACATTGAGACTAGGAGCCGCCATTAAGGAATCCGTGAGTCACGATTCGGAAAATGGTGGCAATTCTTACCGGTCGGTAGGGTGTCCCGGGGCCAGGCTGGGCCACGCCGGTGAACCATCCCGGTAACCGCGTTCGTGCTTAGGGCAGGCGTTGTTTGACGCCTGTAAGTTATCGCTGATAAGTTACCGCGGATATGGCGCCGCCGCTGCGGACGGTTAGCGCCCGCGTCGGAGGGGCGCTTGATGTTGCAGGGGATCGCTCGACTAGCCATCGCGGCGCCGCGTCGAATCATTGGGGCGGCGTTACTGGTCTTTATCGCCGCCGCGATCTTGGGGATCCCGGTCGCTAGCAGTCTGTCTCCGGGAGGTTTTCAGGATCCGAATTCTGAATCGGGGCACGCCATCGCGGTTTTGGCCGAAAAGTTCGGGCAAAGCGGTCAGCAGATGCTGATCCTGGTGACAGCACCCGACGGCGTCGGCAGCGAGCAGGCCCGCCAGGTCGGCACCGGCCTTGTCGCCGAGCTCACACAGTCGCCCTTGGTATACAACACCGCCTCGCCATGGACCTCGCCGCCGCACGCATCCAGCGATCTGGTAAGCGCCGATGACAAGTCGGGATTGATTGTGGTGAACATCAAGGGCGGCGAAAACCACGCGCAGCACAACGCCCAAACATTGGCCGACCAGATCGTCCACGACCGCGACGGTGTCACCGTCCGCGCGGGTGGCTCGGCGATGGAGTACGCCCAGATCAACAAGCAAAACCAAGAAGACTTGCTGGTGATGGAGGCCATTGCGATTCCGCTGAGCTTCCTGGTGCTGGTGTGGGTGTTCGGTGGGCTGTTGGCCGCGGCGTTGCCGATGGCGCTTGGCGCCTTGGCCGTGGTCGGTTCGATGGCGGTGTTGCGGCTGGTGACGTTTAGCACCGAGGTGTCGATCTTCGCCCTCAATTTGAGCACCGCGTTGGGTCTGGCGCTGGCCATCGACTACACCCTGCTGATCATCAGCCGTTATCGCGACGAGCTGGCCGAGGGCGCTGACCGCGACGAGGCGTTGATCGCGACCATGGCGACATCGGGTCGCACCGTGCTGTTCTCCGCGACCACGGTGGCGCTGTCAATGGCGGCGACGGTGGCCTTCCCGATGTACTTCCTGAAGTCATTCGCCTACGCCGGCGTGGCCACGGTCGCCTTCGTCGCCGCAGCGTCGATCGTGATAACCCCGGCCGCGATCGTGCTGCTCGGTCCGCGCCTGGACGCGTGGGACGTGCGTCGCCTGCTACGACGGGTGCTGGGTCGCCCCGAACCGGTGCACAAACCCGTCCAACAGCTCTTCTGGTACCGGTCCACCAAATTCGTCATGCGCCGCTGGCTGCCGATCGGTCTGGCTGTCACCGCCGTGCTCGTGCTGCTCGGGCTTCCGTTCCTGTCGGTGAAGTGGGGTTTCCCCGATGACCGGGTGCTGCCGAGTTCAGCGTCGGCACGTCAGGTTGGTGACCAGCTGCGCAAGAACTTCACCCACGACCGTGCGATGGCTGTGCCCGTCGTCGTTCCCGATGCGCGCGGTCTGACTGCGGCCGATCTGGACAGCTACGCCGCCGACCTGTCGCAGGTTCCCAACGTGTCGGCGGTAACTGCCCCGAGCGGAACGTTTGTTGGCGGCAAACGGATGGGGCCACCGGCGGCAGCCACCGGCTTCTCCGATGGCAGCGCGTTCCTGACCGTGAGCAGCACCGCGCCGCTGTTTTCGCCAGCCGCCGATACGCAACTCAATCGGTTGCATCACGTGACCGGCCCGGCCGGCCGATCCGTCGCGATGGCCGGCCTGGCGCAGGTGAACCGGGACAGCGTCGATGCGGTGACGAACCGACTTCCGCTGGTGCTGGGCCTGATGGCCGCCATCACCTTCGTGCTGCTATTCCTGCTCACCGGCAGCGTCGTGCTGCCGGCTAAAGCGCTGGTGTGTAATGTGCTCTCGCTGAGCGCGGCGTTCGGCGCGCTGGTTTGGATCTTCCAGGACGGCCATCTTGGCGCGCTGGGCACGACCCCGAGCGGGACGCTGGTGGCGAACATGCCGGTGCTGTTGTTCTGCATCGCATTCGGGCTGTCCATGGACTACGAGGTATTCCTGGTCGCCCGGATCCGCGAGTACTGGCTGGCTTCCGGAGCCGCCCACCCGGCAAACCCGAGCCCGGCCCAGGCGCATGCCGCCAACGACGAGAGCGTGGCGCTCGGAGTGGCCCGCACCGGGCGGGTGATCACCGCGGCCGCACTGGTGATGTCGATGTCGTTCGCCGCGCTGATCGCTGCGAACGTGTCGTTCATGCGGATGTTCGGGCTCGGCCTGACCTTGGCCGTGGCCGCGGACGCCACCCTGGTGCGCATGGTTCTGGTGCCGGCGTTCATGCATGTGATGGGCAGCTGGAACTGGTGGGCGCCCAAGCCCTTAGGGTGGCTGCATGAGCGCTTTGGTATCAACGAGGCCGGCGCTGCTCAGCACGACGCCCAGACGGCGGAGCGCCCCGACGAGCGGCCGATCCCCGCGGGCTTGACCGGCAATGGCTAGCGTCTCGACCGAACTTCGTCGCGCGCGTGCCCCGCGTGGGTCAGGTGATCGGTTGCGCCAGGAGATCCTGGACGCGGCCACCGAGCTGCTGCTGCAGACGGGGCAGGCCAGGGCGGTATCGATCCGGTCGGTGGCCCGCCGTGTGGGCGTCACCCCGCCGTCGATTTATCTGCACTTCGAGGACAAAGAAGCGCTATTGGACGCGGTCTGCGCGCGCTATCTGGCACGACTCGACGACGAAATGGCGCGCGCGGCCCTCGGGCAATCGTCCACTGTGGAGGTGCTGCGGGCGCAGGCTCTGGCATATGTGCGGTTCGCTCTGCAGACCCCGGAGTTGTACCGCCTGGCCACCATGGGGGAGTGGCGGCCGGGCAGCAACGTCGATATCGCCCTGGACAGCTCAGCGTTCCAGCACATGTGCGTCTCCGTGCAGGCGCTGACGGACGAGGGCGTCTACCGGACCGACGAGCCCACCACCATTGCCCTGGAGTTGTGGACCGCCGCGCACGGTGTGGCTGCCCTGTTGATTACCAAGCCGCACTTGCCATTCGGTGATGTGGAAGCCTTCGCCGACCGAGTGCTGGGCGCAATCCTGTGCGGCCACATGGTGGCTGGGCTGGTTGGCCCGCACGCGACGTCTCGGCAACTGGTGAACTGGGTCATGCAGCATCGGTCCTCAGAAGCGGCATCGGAAGCAGCGCGGGTATGACGCGCGGCGCCAACGAGCACCCGTTCTTTGCCCGGATCTGGCCTTTCGTTGCTGCGCACGAAGCCCAGGCCGTGCGTGACCTGCGTCGGGAGAATCTAGCCGGGTTGTCCGGCCGGGTGCTGGAAATCGGTGCGGGCGTCGGGACGAACTTCGCCTATTACCCCAAGTCGGTCCGGCAAGTAGTAGCCGTGGAGCCCGAGCCGCGCTTGGCGGACAAAGCCCGCGGGACCGCCGCGGACGCGCCCATTCCGGTTGTGGTGACCGGCGATACGGCCGAGCAGTTCACCGCTGGGGAGCCCTTCGACGCAGTGGTCTGCTCGCTGGTGCTGTGCTCGGTGCACGACCCGATCGGCGTGTTGGTGCATCTGCGTTCGCTACTGCGCCCCGGCGGGCAGTTGCGGTATCTCGAGCATGTAGCCAGCGCCGGCCCGCGGGGCCGATTGCAGCAGTTTGTCGACGCGACGTTCTGGCCGCGCGTTGCGGGTAACTGCCACACCCACCGTGACACTGAGCGCGCGATCGTCGCGGCGGGATTCCAGGTGGAGACTGCTCGCCGGGAGTGGACATTGCCGTTCTGGGCGCCGGTGCCGGTGTCCGAATTGGTGCTGGGCCGGGCGTATGCGCCCTGACCAGCTCGGCAGAACGACCGGTGACGACCACGCCAATGACTAGCCGACCCCGATCTGTGCGCAGGTTCGATGCAGAGCTACTTCAACAGCGCCGGCAACCGCTGCAACAGCCCGGGCAACGCGCGACTCGCCGACTCGCGCACGCAGATCGTGGCGTTTCGGGATAGCGGTGTGGGCTCTGGATTGACCTCGATGACCGCCGTCCCCCGGGCCAGCGCCAGCTCGGGCAACCCGGCGGCTGGGTAGACGATCGCCGACGTGCCGACCACCACCATCACATCGGCGGCCTCGGTCGCCTCAACGGCGCTTCGCCACGGCCCCTCGGGCAGCGGCTCACCGAACCAGACGATGTCGGGTCGAATCAGGCCGCCGCATCCGCAGACCGGCGGCTGCACTTCTATGGCCGGCTCGGCCATCGCCGGCAGCGGGTCGGTGTAGGGCACACCGCAACGGGCGCAACGGAATTCAAAAAGGCTGCCGTGCAGATGGTGCACCGGGATGCTGCCGGCGCGCTCGTGCAGATCATCCACATTCTGGGTGACGACGGTGACTTCGGCCTGGCCCTGCCAGCCGGCTATCGCGCGGTGCCCATCGTTGGGTTCCACCTCGGCCACCAGATAATGGCGCCACAGATACCAACCCCACACCCGCTCGGGGTTGCGCTCCCAACCCTGGGTGCTGGACAGCTCGTAGGGGTCGAAGCGGGCCCACAATCCGTTCTTGTCGTCACGGAAGGTTGGTACGCCGCTCTCCGCGGAGATGCCCGCCCCACTGAGCACCGTCACTCGCATCCCACAAACATAGCCCGGCTTGGGAGATACTGGACACGTGGAGCTGCGCGATTTGTTACGGGTCGATGTGAAGGCGGGCAAGCCCCTATTCGACCAGCTCAGAACCCAGGTGATCGACGGAGTCCGAGCCGGCGCGTTACCGCCCGGCACCCGCCTTCCGACGGTCCGTAACCTGGCTGGTCAACTTGGCGTGGCCGCCAACACCGTGGCCCGCGCCTACCGGGAGCTGGAGTCGGCCGCGATCGTCGAAACACGGGGGCGCTTCGGCACTTTTATCTCTCGATTCGATCCCACGGACGCCGCCATGGCGGCCGCGGCCAAGGAATATGTCGAAGTCGCCCGCGCCTTAGGCCTGACCAAATCCGACGCGATACGCTACCTCACCAACGTGCCGGACGATTAAGAAGCTAGCCGAACGCCAGCAACGTCAGGCACCGACGCAAGCCGTCGCAGACGGGCATGCGGTAGATCGTCGATAGCGCAGCGTTGAACACCACGCCGCGGCCGGCTGGCAACGGCACGTCGCGGACCGCGCGAATGCCCGGCAGCGTGTTCACCAGATCGGCGGCTTGCCTGACCGACAGGCTGAACGGCAGCGGTGGAATCTTGTAGCGCAGCGACGTTCGGATGCCCATGCGACCGAAGATGGAGAACCAGCGTGGCGGCAGGTCGAAAATCATGCGGCCAGCAGGGAAATTCTTGGCGCACTCGGCGATTAGCTGCAGTGCCTGCTCGCCGCATACAGGGCGACCTGGTGCTGCGATGACCGCTCCCGGGCGCTCACCGCAGCACCTTGGCGATCGTCCGCAGGTTACGGGTCGTGGTCGACGACTTGTAACGCTGCTTTCCCATGGTTTGGCCGATGGTGCTAGCCAACGTACTTCCCTTCACCACTTGCCAATAGATGACGCCTGGGCCGCGGCTGATCTTCTCGTTGGGGCCGACTGCCAGCGCCGCGAGTTCGTCGAGCACGGCGTCGTCACTAACGAACGTGACGTAGGACTGATATCCGTCGACCTCGCGTTCAAACGGATACCTCTCGTCGATGGCGCGCACGGTATCGATGTCGTAGACCAGCACCCAGGCGTCGTAGCCAAACTTCTCGCGTAACGCGGCCGCTGCTTGCTTTCGCGCTTCAGCGGCACTCGAGCAGGATTCGAAGCGAACGTTACCGCTGGCCAGGATGGTGCGCACGTTGGCGAACCCGGCGGTGGCCAACGCGGCGGCCACCTCGGTCATTGTGAGGTTGACCCCCCCGACATTGACGCCGCGCAGAAATGCCGCGAATTGGGTCATGAACCCGATTCCACCAGGTTGTCCGGAGACGGCGCGCGGCAACGTAGGCTTTCGGGCATGGGACGCCACGTCTTCGACGACAAGCTATTGGCCGTGATCAGCGGTAACTCGATTGGCGTGCTGGCCACCATCAAACATGATGGGCGACCCCAGCTCTCCAATGTGCAGTACCACTTCGACCCGCGCACCCTGGTGTTTCAGGTCTCGATCACCGAGCCGCGGGCCAAGACCCGCAACTTGCGCCGCGACCCGCGGGCCTCGATCCTCGTCGACGCTGACGACGGCTGGTCGTATGCCGTCGCCGAGGGTACCGCGGAACTGACGCCGCCCGCAGCCGCGCCCGACGACGAGACGGTGGAGGCGCTAATTGCCTTGTACCGCAACATCGCTGGTGAGCATCCGGATTGGGACGAATACCGGGAGGCGATGGTCACCGATCGCCGGGTGCTGCTGACGTTGCCAATCTCGCATGTCTACGGCCTGCCACCGGGCAAGCGCTGAGGTCCCACGGCTAGGCTGCGGGTATGGCTGAATCGAACTCCCCCGAGGACGAGACCAAGCGTAAGTTCCGCGAAGCCCTGGACCGCAAGATGGCGAAATCTTCGGGCGGGTCCGATCACAAGGATGGCGGCGCCAAGCAGCCGCGGGCGCACGGCCCGGTGGAAAGCCGCCGAGAATTCCGGCGCAAGAGCGGCTCGTAGCCGCACGAGCCCAAAGGTGTTGTCGCAACGACCATTCGGTCCTGCCTCCGGGCTCCCCTAGAGCCGAGCCTGGACGCGGCTCTAGACTGTCCGAGTGCCGAAGCTGCAGCTTGTCCAAGATCCGGCCGCCGACGCGCTGCTGGACTCCAACCCATTAGCGTTGCTGGTGGGCATGCTGCTCGACCAGCAGGTGCCGATGGAAACCGCGTTCGCCGGCCCCAAGAAGATCGCTGATCGGATGGGTGGTGTCGACGCCGGCGCGATAGCCGATTACGACCCGGACAAGTTCGCCGCGCTGTGCTCGGAAAAGCCTGCGATACATCGCTTTCCGGGGTCGATGGCCAAGCGCATCCAGGCGCTTGCGCAGCTTGTTGTGGACCGCTACGGCGGTGACGCCGCGGCCTTATGGACGGCCGGAGATCCCGACGGCGCAGAGTTGCTGCGGCGGCTCAAGGGGCTACCCGGCTTTGGTGAGCAAAAGGCCAAGATTTTCCTGGCGCTGCTGGGCAAGCAGTACGGCGTGACACCGCCGGGCTGGCAGGAGGCGGCGGGAGAGTTCGGCCAACCTGGCACGTACATCTCCGTCGCCGACATCGTGGACGCCCGTTCACTGGGTCAGGTGCGATCGCACAAGAAGCAGCTGAAGGCCATGGGTAAAGCCAAGGGAAAGGCGGCAACGTGAAGACACACATAACGTGTCCGTGCGGCGAAGCCATCGCCGGCAAGGACGAGGACGAGTTGGTCGACTTGACCCAAAAGCACCTTGCCGACGTTCATCCGGGATTGGAGTACGACCGCGACGCCATTTTGTTCATGGCGTATTGACGCTCGCTAGGGCACCACGGTCGACCCGATGGTGGGCATGAATTGGCACTGCCGTTCCTTGGTGGTGACCTGCCCGAAGATCGTCGACATGATGCTGCCCGAACCGGTGTCGGCGATCACTGTCAATGTGGTGGGCCCGTCCGGGTTGATATCGGGGCGCGGCTTGAGGGTAGCGCTTCCGGACTTGCCGGTGGTGAGGTTGACCCAGGTGACGTTCAACGGCAGTCGCTGGGTTTCAGCGGGTCCGGGGGTGCCTACGGCGGTGAATACATAGGCGGTCTGGCCCGGCCCGGGACCCGGCGTGGGTATCTTGGCCGGACCGGCCACGGACAGTGCGGTGGCGATGATATTGCTGCCGTCTGCCAGACAATTCGTCCCGATTGAGGGGTACAGGAAGTCCTGCGTGGGCGGGGCCTCCGGGCCGAATCCCGGAGCCGCCGCAGGCGCTGCAGCCGGCGCGGGATTGGGCGCGGGGGCTGGGGCCGCAGCCGGCGCAGGCGGCGCGGGCGCGACGGGAGCCGGCGTGGGTACTGCGGCGGGTGCGGGCGCCGAAGCCGTCGGGGCGCCCGCAAGAACAGGGCCTGCCGCGTGCGCCGGATCAATGCCGGTCGGCAGATGCGCCAGGGTGCCGGGCTCCACGCCCGGCGGCGGCACGTGTGGCACCGGGAATGTCTCAGCTGGCGGAACGGCCAACGCAGGCGACCCGGGAGGGGTCGGCTCCTGGATGAACTGGTTCACCGAGGAGGCGACGTTCTTGGATTCAGTCGGCGCCGCCGGGTTGTGGGCGAACGCTTGCGCGGCGGCCATGAGTAGCTGTGTCGCCTGCCCGGGGTTGCCGGCGGCTTGTTGGATTATCGGACTCAGTTGAGTCAACGCGGGCAGGCCCGGTAGCTGTTGGGTGGGGTTGGGCTGCGGCGCCGCCGGGTCGGCTGCCGCGCCCGGGCACAGCCCGAACGCAGCAGCCGAGCTGACGACGATGACGGCCAAACCTTTGGACAGACGGCACGTGCTTGCCACGGTGTTTTCTCCCGGTCCTCGGTGTTGGTTAGTCGTCGGACACGCTGCTCAGGGTAGGGCGCCTAGCAACGTCTGCGGCGGGCTTGCAGGCGCCGCCGGCGCGGCGGGTGTGAGCGGAAGTCCCGGAATGGTGCCCGCGGTCAGCCCCGGCAGAGCTGCTTGGGCGAGACCAGGAATCGCCGACGCCAACCCTGGGAGCGCCGCTGCAGGTGCCGCCGGAGCCGCCGGCACCGGTGCGGTAACACCCGGGATCGGCGCATTCACACCGGGAATGGACGGAACGCCGGCGGGCGCAGCTGCCACCGGCGCCGCCGCGGGTGCGGTGATCGCGGGAATCGGCGCGTTCACGCCGGGAATGGCCGGTGTTACGGCCGGGGCAGCAGCGGGTGCGGCTGGGGTGAGTCCGGGCAGCAGCGACGCGACCGGCGCTGGCTCGGGGGCTCTCGGCGGGGTGGCGCCCAAGGCGGTGGCCAGGTTTTGCAGGATTTGCGGCGCGTTGGCGGCTGAAGCGATCAGCTGTTGCGGGATGTTGGCAACAGGATCCGGCACCGGCGCCGGATCTGCGTGGGCGATACCGCCCGTCAGTAGTGCGGCCGACGATCCGACCAAGACGGCGGCGGCGCGTACAAAGGTCCACATGGTTGGCATGACTCTCCCTGGTTAGCGGTGACAGGTCCCGAGACCCGAAGCTATCGCGGTACAGGTGTGACTCAAGTGACACGTGTGACGTTTATGGGATCGTTACGGATACGTGTGTCGGCGGTGACCGGACACTGCGGCTGACGGCCAGCTGCGCTGGCGGCGACTGTGAATCGGGCGACGCTAGCGCAGGTGTGTCCCGTCGCGCATTGCACGGTCGACGCCAGACCAGCGTGGCAGCCAGCCCCGCACCCGCCCGACTGGCCAGGCAGCCCACCCGCGCCGCCGGTGCCGCCCGCAGCTCCGACGCTAGGGTGCTACCGCCGGCGCCGGTGCGGCCGGCGGTTCGGGTCGACAGGCCTTAAAGTCGTGCGGATAGACACCAACACCACTTCGGCTGCACCGACGGCGGAAACCAGCTGGCGGCGAGCCAGCTCGCTGGCCCGTTGGGAGATATGCGCGGCGCTGCTGCTGCTGTTGAGTGTCGCCGCGCGACTGGCCTGGACTTACCTGACGCCCAACGGCGCGAACTTCGTCGACCTGCATGTCTATGTAGGCGGTGCGGCGGCTCTCAATCAGCCGGGAACCCTCTACAGCTACGTTTACGCCGACCAGACGCCCGACTTCCCGCTGCCCTTCACCTATCCGCCGTTCGCCGCGGTCGTCTTCTATCCGCTGCATGTGCTGCCATTCGGCCTGGTCGCTTTGCTGTGGCAGATCGCGACGATGGCCGCGCTGTACGGCGCGGTCCGGATCAGTCAGCGGTTGATAGGCGGGTCCTCGGGTGATCGCCGGGCGGCGATGGCGTGGACGGCGATCGTCATCTGGATCGAGCCGCTGCGCAGCACCTTCGACTACGGGCAAATTAACGTGCTGCTGATGCTGGCGGCGCTGTGGGCCGTCTACACCACACGATGGTGGCTGGCCGGCTTGCTGGTGGGGTTGGCTGCGGGAATCAAGCTGACCCCGGCAATCACGGCCGTCTACTTGGCCGGCGTTCGGCGGTGGCGTGCCGCGGTGTGTTCGGCTGCGGTGTTCCTGGCCACCGTTGGTGTGTCGGTGCTGATCGTCGGCGATCAGGCGCGTTACTACTTCACCGAGTTGCTGGGCGACGCTCGCCGGGTGGGTCCCATCGGCACGTCGTTCAATCAATCCTGGCGCGGCGCGATCTCCCGGATACTTGGGCATGATGCCGGTTTTGGCCCGCCGGTGGTGGCCGCTATCGCTGTCACCGCTGTTGTCGCCGTTTTGGCCTGGCGGGCGCTCGAGGCCCCTGATCGCCTCGGGAAACTTCTGGTAGTCGAGCTGTTCGGGCTGTTGCTCTCGCCGATTTCGTGGACCCACCACTGGGTGTGGCTAGTGCCGCTGATGATCTGGTTGTTACATGGGCCATTACGGGACCGTCGCGGCGCGCGGATCTTGGGCTGGGGTTGGTTGACGCTGACGATCGTGGGTGTGCCGTGGTTGCTGAGCTTTTTCCAGCCCACCATCTGGGTGATCAGCCGCCCCTGGTATCTGGCCTGGGTCGGGCTGGTCTACCCGGTGGCGACGCTGGCAACGCTGGGGTGGGTCGCCACGACGCGCCGGGCCCTTCGCCTAGTGCAGCCCGTCAAGCCCCGACAATCCCATTGATGTCGCGGGCCAGGTCGATGTCGTGTTGCGTGATTCCGCCCGCTGAGTGCGTTACGAGCATGAAAGTCACTGTTCGCCAACGGATATCGATATCCGGATGATGGTTCTTGCGCTCCGCGTGCTCGGCCACCCGGCGCACCGCATCAATGCCGTCGAGAAACCCGGGAAACTTGATCGACCGGCGCAGGGTACCGTTGGCGCGCTCCCAGCCGTGCAGGCCGGGCAATGCGGCGTCCACTTGCTCATCCGATAACACAGCCATATCTCGACGGTACTCCGGCCGCAGCGGCTTTCTTCAATTCGTCCCGCCCTAGACAGCACGCCCGTATCATTCCCGGCATCGGGCCACACTCTGTAAATCGTTGAGCGAATAAGCGAGCGGCGATTGCGTTCCCCGTCCAGACACCTGCGATGACTCCGATGACAATGTGACCGCGGTTTGCCGCGATGGCTCGCACTCACACAGCCAACACAGGAGCGGTACCTGCTCTGGTCACGGCGGAGTTTCTCAATGGTGTCCCTGCAACCTCGCCTCGGGACACTACGGGCGCAATCCGGAAGCAGGGCCGCAACGGTATACCGTCACTGGTCATGCCAACTCAGATCGTGGTGGCCGGAGCCATTATCTTCGGCTCCACGGTCTTGGTGGCGCAACGGGTGCGGCCGCCCGAACTGGCCGGCCGCTGGGAGCTTCCTGGCGGTAAGGTCGCGCCCGGCGAAACCGAGCGTGCCGCGCTGGCCCGTGAGCTGGCCGAGGAACTGGGCCTCGAGATCGCTGACATCGCCGTGGGCGACCGGCTGGGCGACGATATCCTCTTGAACGGCAACTCAATCCTGCGGGCGTATCGAGTAAGTGTGCTGCGTGGCCAACCGTGTCCGCATGATCACCGTGCGCTGCGCTGGGTGACGGCGAATCAACTGCACCAGCTCGACTGGGTGCCGGCCGACCGTGACTGGCTTCCAGATCTCGCTCAAGCGCTTTCGCGGTGCGGTCCAGGCGGCCGCCGGCCACCGGAATAGCAGCACACTCAGACGTGGCGGCGGATCTAGCACTACGCTGACTGCCCTACGGCGTCAAGATGGCACGCAGACTCGATTTCGCTCGACTACCAGAGCCCGCCCAACGCCGGTTTTCGCGAACCGACCATCAGGCTGCCACAATCACCGACGTGCCATTCCGCAATGTCGCCATCGTCGCCCACGTCGATCACGGGAAAACCACCCTGGTCGACGCGATGCTGCGGCAGTCAGGCGCGTTGGCCGAACGCGGTCACGTGCAGGAACGCATCATGGACAGCGGCGATCTGGAACGCGAAAAGGGCATCACGATCCTGGCCAAGAACACTGCTGTGCACCGCCACCACGCGGACGGGACGGTCACAGTGATAAACGTCATTGACACTCCAGGGCACGCGGACTTCGGTGGCGAGGTGGAGCGCGGGCTGTCCATGGTGGACGGGGTGCTGTTGCTGGTCGACGCCTCTGAGGGGCCGTTGCCGCAGACCCGGTTTGTGCTGCGCAAGGCGCTGACCGCACACCTGCCGGTGATCGTCGTGGTCAACAAGACCGACCGGCCCGACGCCCGGATAGCCGAGGTGGTCGAGGCCAGCCACGACCTGCTGCTGGACGTCGCATCCGATCTCGACGACGAAGCGGCCAAGGCCGCTGAGCACGCACTGGGCTTACCCACGCTGTACGCGTCCGGGCGCGCCGGCGTGGCCAGTACCGCCCAGCCGGCCGATGGACAAAATCCTGCCGGCGACAACCTGGATCCCCTGTTCGACGTGCTGATGGAGCACATCCCGCCGCCGTCTGGGAACCCGCGGGCGCCGCTGCAGGCGCTGGTGACCAACCTAGACGCATCGGCATTCCTGGGCAGGCTTGCCCTGGTCCGTATCTACAACGGCAAGCTGCGCAAGGGACAGCAGGTGGCGTGGATGCGCGAGGTGGACGGGGTGCCCGTCATCACCACCGCCAAGATCACCGAGCTGCTGGCCACCGAGGGCGTCGAGCGCAGTCCCACCGACGAGGCGATCGCCGGCGATATCGTGGCGGTCGCCGGGATTCCTGAGATCATGATCGGCGACACGCTGGCCGATCCCGATCACGCGCATGCGCTGCCGCGCATTACCGTCGATGAGCCGGCGATCTCGGTGACTGTCGGCACCAACACCTCGCCGCTGGCGGGCAAGGTATCCGGACACAAGCTGACTGCGCGTATGGTGCGCAGCCGGCTGGACGCTGAATTGGTCGGCAACGTCTCGATTCGGGTGCTCGACATCGACCGCCCCGACGCCTGGGAGGTGCAGGGCCGCGGCGAGTTGGCGCTGGCTGTGCTGGTCGAGACGATGCGCCGAGAGGGATTCGAGCTCACCGTCGGCAAGCCACAGGTGGTCACTAAGACGATCGACGGCCGCCTGCACGAGCCGTTCGAGGCGATGACAATCGACTGTCCCGAGGAATTTGTCGGGGCGATCACGCAGTTGATGGCCGGTCGCAAAGGGCGCTTGGAGGAGATGACCAACCATGCCGCCGGCTGGGTACGCATGGATTTCATCGTGCCTAGCCGAGGCCTGATCGGTTTTCGCACCGACTTTCTGACCCTGACGCGCGGCACCGGCATTGCTAACGCGGTGTTCGACGGCTACCGGCCGTGGGCCGGCGAGATCCGCGCCCGCCACACCGGGTCGCTGGTGTCCGACCGATCCGGCACCATCACGCCGTTTGCGCTCCTGCAGCTCGCCGACCGGGGCCAATTCTTCGTCGACCCCGGGCAGGACACCTATGAGGGCATGGTCGTCGGGATCAACCCGCGCCCGGAGGACCTCGATATCAACGTCACCCGCGAAAAGAAGTTGACCAACATGCGGTCATCAACCGCCGATGTCATCGAGACGCTGGCCAAGCCGCTCGAATTCGACCTGGAACGGGCCATGGAGTTCTGCTCGCCCGACGAATGCGTCGAGGTGACTCCGGAAATCGTGCGGGTCCGCAAGGTCGAACTGGAGGCCACCACCCGGGCGCGCAGCCGGGCCCGCGCCAAGGCTCGGGGTTAGCTTGGCGTCGCCCGATCGGCGCGAGCGTGACGCCACCGCGAAATTCGGCCCGGTTTTTGGCGGCCACGTCACGCTCGGCGGCCCCCTGGATACCCTGATGGGCGTGTTGCACCGAGCCCGTCACGTGCTGGTGGCGATGGGCGTGCTGATCTTGGTGCTGGGACTGGCGCTGTCCGGTTGTACGGTGAGCCCGCCGCCGGCACCGCAGAGCACCGACACCACACACAACACCCCACCACCGCCGCCGCACCCCACCCAAATCATCATGGGCATCGACTCGATCGGCGCTGGCTTTAATCCGCATTTGTTGTCGGATCTCTCACCGGTGAACGCGGCGATCAGCGCGCTGGTGTTGCCCAGCGCGTTTCGACCGCTGCCCGACGCCAACTCGCCAACCGGCTCACGCTGGGAGATGGATCCGACACTGCTGGTGTCGGCCGATGTGACCAGCGACAACCCCTACACCGTGACCTACAAGATCCGGCCCGAGGCGCAATGGACCGACAATGCGCCCATCGCTGCCGACGATTTTTGGTACCTGTGGCGGCAGATGGTCAGCCAGCCCGGGGTCGTCGATCCGGCCGGCTACGACCTGATCACTGCTGTTCAATCTCTTGAAGGCGGCAAGCAAGCCGTTGTCACCTTTTCCCAGCCGTACCCTGCTTGGCGGGAGTTGTTCGGCAACCTGCTGCCGGCGCACATCGTCAAAGATGTGCCGGGCGGGTTTGCCGCGGGACTGGCCCGCGCGCTACCGGTCACGGGTGGGCAGTTCCGGGTGGAAAGCATCGACCCGCAGCGCGACGAGATCCTGATCGCCCGCAACGACCGCTATTGGGGGCCGCCTGCTAAGCCCGCCCTGATACTCTTTCGCCGCGCTGGTGCCCCGGCAGCGTTGGCCGATTCCGTGCGCAACGGCGATACCCAGGTCGCCCAGGTGCATGGCGGTTCGACGGTCTTTGCCCAATTGTCGGCCATCCCCGACGTGCGGACCGCCCGGATCGTGACGCCGCGGGTCATGCAGCTGACACTGCGCGGCAACGAACCCAAGCTGGCCGACAGCCAGGTACGCAAGGCGATACTGGGTTTGCTCGACGTCGACCTGCTGGCCGCCGTCGGTGCCGGCAGCGATAACACGGTCACGCTGGACCAGGCGCAGATCCGTTCGCCCAGCGACCCGGGCTACGTGCCCACCGCGCCACCCGCGATGAGTACGGCGGCGGCGCTGGCGTTACTCGCCGACGCCGGATACCAGATCGACAGCAACACTTCGGCTTCGCCATCGGCTCCGGTCCCGGGATCGACGACCCCGGTCATCACCGGGCCGCCGGAAGTCATCCGTGGCCGCATCAGCAAGGACGGTAGACAGCTTTCATTGGTCATCGGGGTGGCGGCCAATGATCCGACTTCGGTGGCCGTCGCCAACACCGCCGCCGACCAGCTGCGCGACGTCGGCATCGCCGCGACCGTGCTGGCGTTGGATCCGGTGACGCTGTATCGCGAAGCGTTGACCGACAACCGGGTGGACGCCCTTGTGGGCTGGCATCAGGCCGGGGGAAACCTGGCGACGTTGTTGGCCTCTCGATACGGCTGCCCCGCCCTGCAGGCGACTCAAGTGCCGGCGCCCAGCGGCCCCGCCTCCACACCCGCTGCGTCCACAGCGGCTGTGCCGACGCCTAACCCGGACTCGACCAAGCCCAGTCCGCCACCCGATCCCGGCGCGCTGGTCAAGGCTCCATCGAACCTCACCGGAATTTGCGATCGCAGCATCCAGTCGAACATTGATGCCGCCCTCAATGGCACCAAGAACATCAACGACGTCATTACCGCAGTTGAACCGCGGCTGTGGAACATGTCGACAGTCCTGCCGATATTGCAGGACACCACGATCGTGGCGGCCGGTCCGAGTGTGCAGAACGTGAGTTTGTCCGGTGCGGTGCCGGTCGGCATCGTCGGCGACGCCGGGCAATGGGTCAAGAGCGGGCCATAGCTCGAAGCCTAGGGCGCCGGAGATATCAGCCGCTGCCGCAATGGATTCGGCGGCCAGAGGGTCGTGGTACCTGCTTTCGATCAGAGCGTGACTGGCCGGCCTCAGCACGGGGCAGATTACTCAATTGACCCTTGCCGTCGGCGTTTCGGCGGAATGACAGTGTCGACGATGAGTGCCAGATCCCGCCGACTCGGCGGTGATCCCGTCAAGATGAAGTGCTGGTTAATCAGTGCGGGCCCGATTCGCGCGGTGAGCGCGGTGACCGTAGTGGGATCGATTTCCCCGTCGCGTATAGCGGCGTGCAGAATCGACTCGACAACGTGCAGCCGTGGAAACACCACGGCGTTGGCGAAAATGGCACGCAATTCAGGTTCGTGAATCAGCTGAGCGATGATCTCCAGACCGGGAAAGTCGGTCTTGCCGGCCAGCACATCACGGTGAGCGGTGAGCACCGTCAGCAGGTTTTCCCGGGCTGACCGGCCGGCACGCGGCTCGGGCAGTGGCGGCACCGCGTGCTGCAGAGCGGCCTGCACCAGCTCGTACTTACTGCCCCAGCGCCGGTACAACGCGGCTTTGCCGGTGTGAGCCCGCGCGGCAATCCCTTCCATCGTCAGACCGCCGTACCCGACCGTGGCCAGCTCGTCCAAGGTGGCCGCGTACAGCGCACGTTCCAGCACTTCACCCCTTCGGCGGCTCCGGACGTTCGATCTATCCTGGGTAAGCTCGACCACCCTGTGATAGTAGCCGCTAGCGTTCCTACTTGGTGCGACTCGATGCAGTTGGCGCCCGATAGCGAGCCCGAGCCGGAAACGACGGCGGTAGGGTGCTGGCAATGTCTGAGACACCCCGGATGCTGTTCGTGCACGCACACCCCGACGACGAAAGCCTCAGCAACGGCGCAACGATCGCCCACTACACCGCCCGTGGGGCCGATGTTCATGTCGTCACCTGCACCCTGGGCGAGGAGGGTGAGGTCATCGGTGACCAATGGGCCCTACTCGGCATCGATCACGCTGACCAACTTGGGGGTTACCGCATCAGCGAACTCACCGCGGCGTTGCGACTACTCGGGGTGAGCGGACCCCGTTACCTCGGCGGGGCAGGCCGCTGGCGCGATTCGGGGATGGCCGACACTCAGCAGCGACATCGGCTCAGCTTCGTTGCTGCCGACAAACAGGAAGCAGTGCAAGCGCTGGTCGCGATCATCCGCGAACTGAGACCGCATGTCGTGGTGACCTACGACCCTAACGGCGGCTATGGGCATCCAGACCACGTGCACGCCCATACCATCACCACGGCCGCAGTAGCTGCCGCCGGTCCGGAATGGACGGTGCCGAAGTTCTATTGGACAGTGCTGGGGCTCGGCACGTTCCTGGCAGCCGTGCGGGACCTGGTGCCCGCGGATCTGCAGTCTGAGTGGGTAATCCCGCCGGAAGACCTCCCTTTCGCCTTCTCGGACGAGCGCATCGACGCCGTCGTCGAGGCTGATCCTGACGCGCATGCGGCCAAAGTCGCGGCGCTGGCGGCGCATGCTACCCAAGTCGTCGTCGGACCCACCGGCCGCGCCTGCGCCCTGTCCAACAACCTGGCGTTGCCCATTCTGGCCAGCGAGCACTATGTGCTGGCTAACGGAGTCGCGGGTGAGCGCGATGAGCGGGGCTGGGAAACAGATCTGCTCGCGGGTCTGGGCTTCACCGGATACGGCACGTAGGCTGCCCATATTAGGCAGCCGCGGCAGGATTTTCAGGAACTGTAAGGAATCGTATGGACCCCGACCTGGACCCCAACCTGCAACATTGGCAGGATCGGCTGGATAGCCTGCAGTGGGTCATCGGCTCGGTACTCTCCCAGATCGACAGCGTCCCGACCTGACCAAAACCCAGCCGCGCGCCGTCTCGGTTGAAGAAGGCGGCGCGACAGATCCCGCGATCCGCGTCGTAGTCTTGGCCTTGTTGGCCGTCGACGGCGTCTTATCCGCATTAGCCGGAGCGCTGCTGCTGCCGTCCTATATCGGTTCGGTGCCCTTCCCGATCAGCGCACTGATCAGTGGATTGGTCAACGCCGCCCTGGTCTGGGCAGCTGGAGGCTGGACAAAATCGCCGCGGATGGTCGCATTGCCGTTGTGGACGTGGCTGCTGACGGTGGCGGTGTTGAGTTTGGGTGGTCCCGGCGACGATATTGTCCTGGGTGGCAAGGGGCCGATGGCCTACGGGGCTTTGATCCTCATTGTGCTGGGGGTAGTGCCGCCGGCGTGGGTGCTATGGCGGCGACGAGTGCGTACTTGACGCCTAGAAAAACGGCGGCGGCGGCGGGAGGAAGCTGCGAATCCAGTTGATCTCGGTATTGATGAACTGGTTGATCGACATGGTGGTGGATGACCAGAGGTTGCTCAGCCCCTGACTGAAGGTGATTGTCCCGTCCAGCCAGTTGAGCGAGTTGAACAGAGCGCTTTGCACGATCGGCTCGAACAGGAAGTAGTAGAAGCTGATCTGCGGCGCCAGGATACCGATATACGGCAACCAACCCGCCGCCCACGACGCGACGGTGAAGCCGTACTGCACCCACGGCTCGACGGCCGTGTAGAAGTTCTCCATCGCGGTGGCAACCGACACGGGTATGACTGCCGCCGGTGCTGCCGCGGCGCTGCCGGTGGGCGGCAACGCCAGCGGGCTGGTGCCGGCGGTGGCCGTCGCGCTGCCGGCGAAGATGCTCTGGGCCTGGCCCACGGCATTGGACACCAGGCCGCTCTGGCCGATCAACGGCTGCCCCAGCAGTTTCTCGGCAGGTGTGTTCAGCGCGTTCACCAAATTCTGCGCGGCGCTGGCCTCGGTAGCTGCGTAGCTGTTGGCGCCCGCGCTCAGGGTATGTGCGAACTGGTCGTGAAACGTCGCAAATTGGGTGCTGAGCCGCTGATACACCTCGCCATGTGTGGAAAACAGCGCAGCGACCTGCGCCGAGACACCGTCGGCGGCTGGAGCCAGGATTCCGGTAGTCGGAACCGCGGCCGCCGCGTTGGCCTCGCTGATGGTCGAGCCGATACCCGCGACATTCGTCGCCGCCGCCAGCAACGCCTCCGGTGTCGCGGCCACATACGACATCGCGTAACACCCCCTGCTTCAACGTGGTGTGGCCAGCGTATCGTGACCGGCGCAGAATCGCCGGGGATCGCCCAACACACGGCACCTGGTCCATCGTGTGCTGACCCCGCCCGGCCGCTACTGTTGCGGCTATGGCAGCCGCCGCGGTTCGGATTGTTGACGCACGGATGAAACCCAAGCATGGGGGAGTTGCACCGACGTGCCGCTGATTTCGAGGTACGAGCCTGCAACCTTGCCAAGTCCTGTGGTGCCGCCCAAACCCGCTGCATCGGCGGTGCGCCGGGTACTGCGCCGAGCGCGCGACGGTGCCGTGCTCAATATCGACGAGGCGGCCGTCGCGATGACGGCCCGCGGCGACGCGCTGGCCGATCTGTGCGCCAGCGCGGCGCGGGTCCGCGATGCGGGGCTGGAGTCGGCCGGACGACGCGGCTCCGCCGGCCGCCTGCCCATCACCTACTCGCGCAAGGTGTTCATCCCGGTCACCCATCTGTGCCGCGACACCTGCCACTACTGCACATTCGTCACCGTCCCGGGCAGACTGCGCGCCCACGGCGCGGGGATGTATATGGAACCCGGCGAGATCATCGACGTGGCCCAGCGCGGCGCCGAACTCGGTTGCAAGGAAGCACTGTTCACTCTCGGTGACCGTCCTGAGGATCGTTGGCCGGAGGCGCAGGAGTGGCTCGGCCAACGCGGCTACGACTCCACCCTGTCCTATGTCCGGGCGATGGCGATCAAGGTGCTGGAAGAAACCGGATTGTTGCCGCATCTGAACCCAGGGGTGATGAGCTGGTCGGAAATGTCGCGGCTAAAACCAGTGGCGCCGTCGATGGGCATGATGCTCGAAACGACATCGCGACGGCTGTTCGAAACCAGAGGGCTGGCGCACTACGGTAGCCCGGACAAGGACCCAGTAGTGCGGCTGCGGGTGCTGACCGACGCCGGTCGGCTCGCTATCCCCTTTACCACCGGCCTGCTGGTCGGCATCGGGGAAACGCTAGCTGAACGGGCCGATACCTTGCGGGCAATTCGCAAATTGCACAAGGAGTTTGGGCATATCCAGGAAGTGATCGTGCAGAACTTCCGGGCCAAACAGCACACCGCTATGGCAGCTGTTCCCGACGCCAGGATCGAGGACTACGTGGCGACGGTGGCGGTCGCGCGGCTGGTGCTCGGCCCCGGCGTGCGCATCCAAGCGCCGCCGAATTTGGTTTCCCGCGACGAATGCCTGAGGCTCATCGACGCCGGTGTCGACGACTGGGGCGGTGTGTCACCGCTGACGCCTGACCATGTCAACCCCGAACGGCCCTGGCCCGCGCTGGACGAGCTGGCCGCCGTCACCAGCGAGGCGGGCTACGACCTGGTGCAGCGGCTCACCGCGCAGCCCAAGTATGTGCAGGCCGGCGCGGCCTGGATCGACCCGCGGGTGCGCGGACATGTTGCGGCACTAGCGGATCCGACCACCGGTTTGGCGCGTGATGTCAATCCCACGGGGTTGCCGTGGCAAGAGCCCGATGACGTGGTGTCGTCCGGCCGGGTGCACCTCAACGCGACCATCGACACCGCTGGCCGCAACGCCGACGCCCGCAGCGACCTCGACAGCGCCTTCGGTGACTGGGAATCGGTGCGTTCCCAGGCGCAAGACCTGGTGGCTCGCGCTCCGGAGCGTATCGACACCGACGTGCTTGCCGCACTGCGCGCCGCCGAACGCGCACCTGGCGGCTGTGCCGACGCCGAGTACCTTGCCCTGGCCACTGCCGACGGGCCGGCCCTGGATGCAGTTGTCGGACTGGCGGATTCGTTGCGTCGCGATGCGGTCGGCGACGATGTGACCTTCGTGGTCAATCGCAATATCAACTTCACCAACATCTGCTATACCGGCTGCCGCTTCTGCGCCTTCGCCCAGCGCAAGGGTGACGCTGACGCGTACTCGCTATCGGTCCAAGAGGTCGCCGACCGGGCATGGGAGGCCCACGTAGCTGGCGCCACCGAGGTGTGCATGCAGGGCGGAATCGATCCCGAACTGCCAGTCACCGGCTACGCCGATCTGGTTCGCGCCGTCAAGGCCCGCGTGCCGCAGATGCACGTGCACGCGTTTTCTCCGATGGAGATCGCCAACGGCGCGACCAAGAGCGGGCTGAGCATTCGCGAGTGGCTGATCGCGCTACGCGACGCTGGGCTGGGCACCATCCCAGGTACCGCAGCCGAGATATTGGACGACGAGGTGCGCTGGGTGCTCACCAAGGGCAAGTTGCCGACGTCGCTGTGGGTCGAGATCGTAACTACCGCACACGAGTCAGGCCTACGGTCGTCGTCGACGATGATGTACGGCCACGTCGACAATCCGCGGCATTGGGTTGCTCACCTTAACGTGCTGCGCGACATCCAGGACCGCACCGGCGGCTTCACCGAGTTTGTGCCGCTGCCGTTCGTACACCACAGCTCGCCGTTATACTTGGCGGGCGCCGCGCGGCCCGGGCCCACTCATCGGGACAACCGTGCGGTGCATGCCCTAGCGCGGATCATGCTGCACGGCCGCATCTCCCACATCCAGACCAGCTGGGTGAAACTGGGAGTTGAGCGCACACAGGTGATGCTCAACGGCGGTGCCAACGATCTGGGCGGGACGCTGATGGAGGAGACGATTTCACGGATGGCCGGGTCTGAACACGGGTCGGCCAAGACCGTCGCCGAGCTGGCGGCGATCGCTGAGGGCATCGGCCGCCCCGCTCGCCAGCGCACTACGACATACGGATTGCCAGCCGCGTAACGCGCGAACGCAACGCGCCGCGCGACTCCGGGATCGGAACCTCGCGGCGGCGTTGCGCTCGCTCGGACTCAGTAGCTGTTGCAGGACGCCGCGACCGATTCGACCAGCCCGACGTATTGCGCAGCCCCGGGCATGGCCTGCACCTGCGCGGCCATCTGCGCGCGCCGGGGTGGCGCCGCGGCCAGGAACGAATGCAGCCAGCCCTGCGCGATCGGCGACGCGTTGAACTGCGCGGCCGCTGCGGGATCGGTGGCAGTCAGCGCCGCCATCACCTGCCCATAGTTGCACGTGGTGTTAATGACCGTGTCGATGGGATCAGCAGATGCGATCCCAGCCCCGGCGCTCAACGACAGTGCCAAAGCACCGACGGCGACACTTAGTCCCTTTAACGACAGCCTCATTGTGTGGACACCTTCCCCATTTTTGCACCGCCATGCCGGACGGCGACGACATCTGCCCAGCGGGTTGCCGTCTTTGGTACAGATTAGCAGGCGCCGCGGACTTGGTCCTAGCAATCCTGTTATCGAAGGATCCCCCCGGCGCGTAACTTTCTGCAGGTTAAAGCGGTATTGCGAGCGGTTTCACGGTCAGTGAAATCTGGGACCAACTACAGGCGCGCGGCAAGCTCGGTTCCCTGCTTGATGGCACGCTTGGCGTCCAGCTCAGCGGAAACCGCTGCGCCGCCGATAATGTGCGGGTCAATGCCGCACCGCCGCAGCGCGCTCTCCAGATCACGCACCGGCTCCTGACCGGCGCACACCACCACGTTGTCCACCGCCAGCAGCTGTGGTCGGCGCCGATCCGGGCCGAAGCTGATGTGCAAGCCGTCGTCGGTGATCTGCTCGTAGTTGACGCCGGAGAGCTGATGGACGCCTTTGGCCCGGAGCGACGCCCGATGTACCCACCCGCTGGTCTTGCCCAGTCGCTTGCCCTGCGGGCCTTTGGTGCGCTGCAGCAGGTAGACCTCGCGGGCGGCCGGCGCGGTCTGTGGCGTGGTCAGTGCGCCGCGCGCTTCCCGCGGATCGACCACGCCCCACTCGGCTTTCCATTCCTGGAGGTCGTTGGGATTTCTGGTCGGCGAGGTGACCAGAAGTTCGGTGACGTCGAAGCCAATGCCCCCGGCCCCGATGACTGCCACGGTTGGGCCGACGGGTTTGACGCCGGTGATGGCCTCGGCATAGGTCAGCACCATGGGGTGCTCGATGCCCGGAATCGCCGGGATGCGCGGAACGACGCCGGTGGCCAAGACGACCGTGTCGTAGCCGGTTAATTCGTGCGCCGACACCCGAGTACCCAGCCGTACTTCAACAACGTACTTATCGAGCATCGCGGCGAAATACCGCAGGGTTTCGCCGAATTCCTCTTTGCCCGGAATGCGACGGGCCATGTCGAACTGGCCGCCGATGACGTCGTTGGCCTCAAACAACGTGACCCGATGGCCCCTCTGGGCGGCGTTGACCGCGGCCGCCAAACCGGCCGGGCCGGCCCCGACGACGGCCACCGAGCGGGGGCTTTGCGTGGGCGCCACGATCAACTTGGTCTCGTGCCCAGCCCGAGGATTCAGCAGGCAGGATACGGTTTTCTTGGCGAAGGCGTGGTCCAGGCAGGCCTGGTTGCAGGCGATGCAGGTGTTGATCTCGTGGGTGCGGCCAGATTGCGCTTTGAGCACCCACTCTGGGTCGCTGAGCAGTGGCCGCGCCATCGATATCAGCTGCAGCGGGGTCTCGACCAGGATCTGCTCGGCGGCTTGGGGCATGTTGATCCGGTTGGATGCCGCCACCGGGATACTGACGTGTTCGGCGACCCTGCTGCTGATGTCGACGAACGCGCTGTTGGGCACCGAGGTGACAATTGTTGGCACCCGGGCCTCGTGCCAGCCGACGCCGGAGTTGAGTAGGGTGGCGCCGGCCGCTTCCACTTCGGTTGCCAGCGCAATGATTTCGTCCCAGCTTTGGCCGTCTTCGACGTAGTCGGCCATTGACATCCGATAACAGATAATGAAGTCGGGGCCGACAGCGGCGCGGGTACGTCGCACGATCTCGACCGGGAACCTCCGCCGATTGCCCGGGGTGCCGCCCCAGGAATCGGTCCGCCTGTTGGTGCGTGGCGCCAAGAACTGGTTGAGCAGGTACCCCTCACTGCCCATGACTTCGACTCCGTCGTAGCCGGCTTCGCGGGCCAGCTGCGCGCACCGCACGAAATCAGCGATGGTCGCCTCGACGCCTCGGGTCGATAGCGCCCGTGGCCGAAATGGGTTGATGGGAGCCTTGATTGACGATGCGCTGACCGAGAACGGATGGTAGGCATAACGTCCCGCATGCAGAATCTGCAGCAGCATCTTGGCGCCGTCCCCATGGACGGCTCTGGTAATCCGGCGGTGTCGGCGGGCCTGTGCGGAGGAGACCAGTTCCGAGGCGAACGGAAGTAGCCACCCGGTGCGGCTGGGTGCATAGCCGCCGGTGATGATCAGTCCGACACCTCCGCGGGCGCGTTCGGCAAAGTATGCGGCGAGCCGGTCGATGTTGCCAGCCCGGTCTTCCAGTCCGGTATGCATCGAACCCATGACCACCCGGTTGCGCAGGGTAGTGAAACCGAGGTCCAGCGGTGCTAACAGGTTGGGGTACTGACTCGTCACGGACTCTCCTGCATTCTTTGAGCGACACCGGCTTGCCAGATACCGACCGACGCGCCGGTTGATATGTGCGACGTCTAGTATCAGTAACCGAACGCTTAGCCTATAAGCGGCCTCGGAGCGGCCAGGAGGCCCCGCGACGAGGCGAACAGCAGCCCACACTGAGAAGTACCTGAAGTACACGTTGAGGAGACGTCCGTGACATACGTGATCGCCCAACCTTGCGTCGACATCAAGGACAAGGCATGCATTGAGGAATGCCCGGTCGACTGCATCTACGAGGGCGCCCGGATGCTGTACATCCACCCCGACGAGTGCGTCGACTGCGGCGCCTGCGAACCGGTGTGCCCGGTCGAGGCGATCTACTACGAAGACGACGTGCCGGACCAGTGGAGCCATTACACGCAGCTCAATGCCGATTTCTTCGACGAGCTCGGATCCCCGGGCGGGGCAGCCAAAGTGGGGATGACCGAGAACGACCCGCAGGTGGTCAAGGACCTGCCGCCGCAGGGCGAAGAAGACTGAGCGGCCACCAGAATCCTCCACACCGGCCTGTGTCGGCGTACCTGCCGGAGTTTCCGTGGGACACGTTGGCCGATGCCAAAAAGCGCGCCGCGGCTCACCCGGACGGCATCGTCGACCTGTCCGTCGGTACTCCGGTGGACCCGGTCGCGCCGCTGATCCAAGAGGCGCTGACGTCTGCAGCTGCGGCGCCGGGCTATCCCGCCACCGCCGGTACCCCGCTGCTGCGTCAGTCCGCGGTGGCCGCCTTGGCTCGGCGCTACGGCATCACCGGACTGGCCGACTCGGCGGTCTTGCCGGTAATAGGTAGCAAAGAATTTATCGCCTGGCTGCCAACGCTGCTAGGGCTGGGTGCCGCGGATGTGGTCGTGGTCCCCGAGTTGGCGTATCCGACCTACGACGTCGGTGTTCGGCTCGCCGGAGCTCAAGTGCTGCGAGCCGATTCACTGACGCAGGTGGGCCCGCAAGCCCCCGCACTGCTCTATCTGAACTCGCCCAGCAACCCTACTGGACGAGTACTGGGCGTGGACCATTTGCGCAAGGTAGTGGGGTGGGCCCGCCAACGTGGTGTCGTGGTGGCTTCCGACGAGTGCTACCTGGGTCTGGCCTGGGACGCGCAGCCGCTATCAGTGCTGCATCCCGCGGTCTGCGACGGCGATCACACCGGGTTGCTGGCAGTGCATTCGCTGTCGAAGACCTCATCGCTGGCCGGTTACCGGGCCGGCTTCGTGGCAGGTGACGGTGCACTGGTCGCCGAATTGCTCGCGGTGCGCAAACATGCCGGGATGATGGTGCCGACACCTGTGCAGGCCGCCATGGTAGCTGCCCTGGACGACGATGACCACGAGAAGCAGCAGCGGGAACGGTACGCACAGCGGCGCGCGGCGCTGCTGCCGGCACTGCGTTCGACGGGGTTTGTTGTCGACTATTCGGAGGCCGGCCTGTATTTCTGGGCAACGCGCGGCGAGGGCTGCCACGATACGGTCAGATGGTTAGCTGAGCGCGGCATTTTGGTGGCCCCGGGTGCCTTCTACGGTCCGGGTGGCGGGCAACATGTGCGGGTGGCGCTGACCGCGACCGACGAACGCATCGCCGCCGCGGTCGCGCGGCTGCGCTGAGGCGGCCTCAGCGCCAGGTGGTGCGAAGCTGAGTGGTGACCGAGAGCGGGTTGTCGCCGCGGAATAGGTCGAGGATGGCTTGGCCCTCGGGCGAGTCGGCCCGCAGATGTCGCGGTGGCCCGATGTGCTCCTGCCACGAATCCAGCAGACAACGCAGGCGGTCCCGGCGCCGGGCAAACCAGTGCGGCACCGAGTGCCAGGCCACGGCACCCGGCAGCGGCAGCCCGACGACTGCGCGGGCCGCATACAGGCCACGGGTGAATCGTCCAGGTGGCGGTGTCAGGATCATGCGTCCGATCAGATAGCGCGGCTCGGTCAGCGGAGCGAGTAGCTCGTCGAGCGCGACGGTGAACCGTCCTGACTGCTCGGTGGGCACACCGCCGAGTTCGCAGCGGATCCAACCGTCGGGATCGGTGGTGATGCGGAGTGCCTCAGCTCCTCGTTCAGCGCCGCCGGCGGCGTTCAGCGCGTCCGCGACGGCGGCGGCCAGCTGCTCGAACGCATTCGGTGCGTGGGCCAGGCGGCGGCTCTCGGCTCCGGCGGCGGCTGTCAGCAGACCAGCGCCGGCCGCGGTGACGGCCCCGGCCAATGTGGCGGCGGCGAGCGGGCCTGCCGTGGAAAAGGCCAGCGTCGTGCCGGTGCCGGCACCCACGACGGACAGCGCGGCCAACGCAGCCCGGGCCGCCCGAAGCGGACTGCGCCGCCCGGGCACGGGTGGCGCCAATGCCGACGCAGGCATGCCGGGTGCGGCGACTCCGGGGCAGCGCTGGGATCGGATGCGGATGGTTGCGACGTCCACTCCTTGGTAGGGCTCACCAACGCGCCACCACGCCCGTGCTTGGTCGCGTTCGGCGACGCGCTGCAGGGCCCGGGCGGTGATAGCGCCCGTATCGGCCACCGGGGCGCCGTAGGGCGATAGTGCGGGGTCGCAGTGCGTCACGCCGGATTCGACGAGGCCCTGTGGGCCGGCGGCGAAGTACGCATCGTGTTTTCGCACCAGCCGGAGGTAGTCGGCATCGCCGCGCGGGTGCGCTGGGGTAAGACAGCACACCGACCAGTTGTCGGCTAATTTGTGGGTGTCGGAGGGATCGTTGCGCAGTGCGCGGCCGCGCATCTGGGTGACTGCTCCCGGGGTCGTTGCGCTGGTCAGGTCGACGGTGACGTTGACTGCGGCGCAATCCCAGCCTTCACCCAGTAGCGCCCGGGTGCCGACCAGCACCCGGGCCCGTCCGGCCGCGAAGTAGGCCGTCGCCAGTGTGACCCAGGTCCGGGAGGTGAAATTGCTGTTGCCGCGCACGATCCGCAGTCCGGGCTGTGCCTCGAACGGCTCAGTGGTCACGGCCGTGCCGTGGGCGGCGCAGAAGGTGAGCAGGTCATCGTGGATCGCTGCTGGACAGGCGAAGGTTTGCCCGGTCACCAGCAGGGGATGCAGCGGCGTGCTGCGTCGGTTGTCGGACGCGGCCAGCATGGCGGTGACCAGCTGTGCCGAACCGGACTGGTCGTCGACGGGTCCTCCGCGCAGCGAAGTGGGAAGGGTGCCTGCCATTGACTCGAAGTCGCACAGCACCAGAGCCCGCAGCCGCGTCCCCAACACGGCGTCCTCGGTGTCGAGGATGTGTGCTGTCGCTGCGACCTTTGACTCCGACAGCGCACACACTCGGTCCACCGGCGAGGTTGCGATTCGAACGCCGTGATTGGTCAGCCGGTAGCCCAATCCGGGCAGCACTCGCTTGATCGCGGTCAGCGCCTGCGCATCGCGCTCGTCCTCACTGTGTTGCAGATGCCCGACGGCGAAGTCGGTCAACACGTTGACCCAATCGTGGGCGTCGGGCGCGATCCGGTGTTGCTCGCGCAGGCGGGCTCCGTCGGGTAGCGGGATGAGGCCGTCATGGGCGAAGCGCAGGCCGCTGCAGGCAAGGTCGGGTTCGGCGCGTTCGAACGTCGACCAGGCGATCTGATTGCCGTCGCGCGTCGATCGATCCACGATCCGGGTCCGTAGCCATGCGGCCAACGACATGCTGCCGACCTGTTGGTCGATGAGCGCCAGCATGAGATCGGCGAAGCGCGTGCGGTCGGTTGCAATCCAGGCCAGCTCGCCTGGAGTTGGTTGGGTCAGATACACCAACTCCTGATAGGGCGCGAGGTCGCCCTCTTTGACCAGGGCAGGGGTCGGGACCACGAAGTCCGCCGTGCCGAACAGCTCGTCATGCAGGGTCCGCTGCCACTCGGTCAGCGCTGTTGCGGGGGTAGCGGTCAGGCCGATCAGCGCCGTCTGCGGTCCCAGGACCGACACTAGCGCTCCGACCAGCGCGCCCCACGTCGCCAGCAGGTGATGGCACTCGTCGAGGACGAGCGTCCACGGCCCCAACGTCGCTGCCCGCTCGATCAACGCCCTGCCGTTAGGGTGCAGCAACCCCAACAGGGCTTGCTGGTCGCGGTTCCGCAGCGCGGCCCGCCGCCGTGTCGAATCCGTTTCGTCGTCGATGACCGCAAGAGATTGATAGGTCAGCACGTTCATCGCCGACGCCAGGGCGCGCTCCGTCCCACATCGGGACGCTGACGGGTGCTGCGACGGGAACCTGATATCCCACGCCGCAGCCCACTGCGCCTGGACAGCGGTGTTAGGTACCAGTACCAATGTTCGTCGCCCCAACCGGCGCGCCGCTTCCAACGCGATTATGGTCTTTCCGGCACCCGGCGGCAGCACCAGATACCACCGGTTGTCGCCGGCGGCGGCGCCGACGTCGAACGCATTCAACGCTTGCTTTTGGTACGCCCGCCAGCTGCCGACGAAGCCCCGCGACTGCAGGTCGGGGCAAGGCTCCACGACTAGTCACCCTAGCCAACCAGCGTCTTGGCAGAATGCACCGAATGACCTCCTCGGCTGATAATTCGGCTGCCAAGCCCATTGTCCCCTCGTCGCTCGGCGACATACTGAAGCGCGTCTTTCTGGGAAGACCCCTCATCACCGAGAATCTGGCGTCCGAGCGACTCTCGAATCCTGTTGCACTGGGCGCACTTTCGCCGGATGCCATCTCATCGACGGCCTATGGCCCAGAGCAAATTCTGATCGAGCTGCTGCCTCATGCCGGGCTGGCGGCGTTCGCCTTGTTGCTTCCGATCACCGGTGTCATTCTGCTGATCCTGGTGCTGGTGGCGGCGTCCTATCGGCAGGTCGTGATCGCCTACACGCGGGCCGGCGGCTCCTACATCGTCGCGCGGGACAATTTCGGGCCGCGCGTCGCGCAGGTCGCCGCGGCGGCGCTGCTCATCGATTACGTGGTCACCGTCGCCGTGCAGTCCGCGGCGGGGACGGTCGCGGTGGTGTCCGCGGTGCCGGTGTTGGGTCCCTACAGCCTGGAGATCACCGTTGGTGTGGTAATTGCTATTTGCTATGCGAACCTGCGAGGGATGCGGGAAGCGGGGCTACCCTTCGCGGCGGCCACCTACTTCTTCGTCGTCATGATCGTGCTGACAATCGTGACCGGCATTGTCCGCCAGTTATTCGGGCAGTTAACGATATATGACCCGCAACAGTTGTCCGGCACCGTGCCTGTGCATCAGGGCAACGGGTTGGTCATGGGCGCGACGATCCTGGTGGTGCTGCGTGCGTTCGCCAACGGCGGTTCGTCGCTGACAGGGGTGGAGGCGATCTCCAATACCGTCGAAGTTTTTCGAAAGCCACAGGGCCGCAATGCGCGCCGAGTACTCACCGTGATGGCCTGCATTCTGGGTTTCTTGCTGGCTGGTGTCGCCTACTTGGCCTACGCCACCCACGCCACGCCTTACCTCACCGAATATCCGTCGGTGCTTTCGCAAATCGGTCGCGCGGTGTTCGGTACCGGCGTGCTCGGACACGTGTTCTTTGTGTTGGTGCAGGCATCGACTGCGGCAATCCTGTTCACCGGCGCCAACACCAGTTTCAACGGTTTCCCCGCATTGGCCAATTTCGTCGCCGAGGACCGATTCCTGCCCCGGCAGCTGACCAAACGCGGTTACCGCCTGGTGTTCTCGAACGGCATTATCACTCTTACGGCCTTGTCGGTGGCGTTGTTGGTGATCACGGGTGGTTCAGTCAACGCGCTGGTGCCGTTCTATGCAATCGGCGTGTTCACCGGGTTCGCGATGGCCGGTTACGGGATGACCAAACACCATCTGACGCAACGCGAGCCCGGATGGCGGTACCGGCTGGCGATCAACCTGTCCGCAGGCATCTTGTCGACGGTGGTGGTGGGCATCTTTGCGGTGGCCAAGTTCACCGAAGGTGCCTGGCTGGTGGTCGTTGTCTTCCCGGTGCTGGTTTTCGGCCTGATGCGGTTCAACCGCGAATATCGCTCTGAGGCAGCAATTCTTGAGATGTTCCGCACCGACCGCCCCGAAGTGGTGAAGTATGCGCGGCACCGGGTATATGTCTTCGTCAATTCGGTCGACCTCGCATTATTCGAAGCGTTACGGTACGGGAAGGGGCTACGCGCAGACGAGTTAATCGCGGTGCATTTTATGGTCGATGCTGCCCACGCCGCGCAGCTGCGCAAGCGCTGGGATGATTTCCAGATTGACACGCCGTTGCGCGTGGTGGACTGCCCGGATCGGCGGATCAACCGTGATGCGCAGCTGCTGGTGGTCAGATCGCGTGATGAGCACCCTGATACCAATGTGACGGTGCTGCTGCCACGACGCACGTTCGCGCCGCTGCTGGGGCGGCTGCTGCACGATCGCACGGCGGACAAGATCGCCCGGGCAGTCAGCCTGATCCCGGATGCAGCGGCGACGATCGTGCCGTACGACGTCGAATCCCGGCTCAAGGAGGCATATCCGAACCGCTTCGAGCAACGGGTCTCTCGCGTACTGGACAGGCTCGAAGCGTGGGTCTCAGAAGATGATGGTCAGACCGTCGACATCGATGACCCCGAACGCCCGCTGTCAGTGATTACGGTGGCGGGACTGATACCGGGGCAGCGGGCGACCATCGAGGGGCGAGTCAGTCACGTCGAGGACGTCGCCAAACGGCAGAGCATCTACCGATCGGTGCTGGTCGACGACCAGAGCGGAGCTATTCGGCTGGCGTTTCGCAACGGGCGTGGCGGCGCCGACATCGAGCCGGGTCAGTTGCTGCGAATCACCGGAAAGGCCCGGCAGAGCGGCCGGCGACCGATGTCGATGGTGGATCCGGTTTACCACGTGCTGGAGGAAGCATCACAAACCCGCGATGCCCAAGGCGCCAGGTCCGGAGAAGCCGGTTGATCCAGCTGCCGGCCCCAGCTATCCCCCGCATGCCGGTCGCGGCATCGTGAAGCGGCGACGTCCGTTGCGTAATACCGGCACCCCGGTGCATCGCGCTGTCCTGCCAGTCATCGGTCCCGTACCCGGCAAGCTGTGTGCCATACCATGCGGTGAGTCGGCGGCGCCCGCCGGAACAAGTCGACGACCGGTTCGCGGGGGCTGCGGCGGGCCATCGGCAGGACCGGTCCCCCCGGTTGCCGCGCCCCAGCTTTGCGGCACGGACAGTTTCCCGACCGCCGCTGCCCGGGCCGTGCAAAGCAGTACCGGACCGCCGTGTGTGGTCGGTCGAACAACCGGAATTTTCTTGGCGCCACCCTGAAGGTCTGAGCTGTAAAGTCCGGTCGCGAAAGTTCCCGCCGAGGTGATCGCACGACTTATGGCCGCAGCGAAGTTCGCCGGACCGGTGAGCGCATTGAAGTCACCGAAGGCGGTGAGCAGCACGATGGGCCACAACGCCGACCAAGAACCCGACTGCCCTGCCGCTGAGATGGTATGTGGCTGCGCGGACACGGCCGGCCCCAACTGGCCGGTCGTGGTCGGCGGAGGCTCGCTGAACTGGTCCAGGTGAGTCGCGGCCGACGAGGATGCGGCGTAGGTGTGCATCGCTGCCGCAACTGGAGATGGCCGATGCACAGGAGGTTTCCAGCTAGCGTGACATCTGGTTCCGGCTCTTTGTGCTACCGGTTGAATAGGCTGCGACTAGCCGAGCTTCGGATGTCCGGAACATGCTGCGCTGCAAGCGTTGTGGCGTGAATAGTTGTTCCAGCGAGTTCGCCCCACCCGATGCATTTTGGCCGCAGCATACTATCCAGACCACGCCGCTACGTTAGCGCCATGGCAAGGTGGGTCGGTTGCTTCGGGCGCCGAGCCCGACCGGTGCGGCTGCGTGCGGTTGGCTGGACATACTGATCACGTGAGCTGGAAATCTGCTGTGCATCGCCGATGTCGAGTTGTCGGATGACCGGCATTAAGTTTCACTATCGAGAGGTGAGCGAGGCTACTGTCACGCTTCGGTGGCCGCCGAGCTGCTTTGACTGCGTGTCACGATCGACGCCCAGCAGTCCTGCAGCTTCGTCATGACGAAGCTATTCACTCGGTAAGCCGCATCCGACGCGGAGGAAGAGAAGTGGCCGTGCGATCCTCGCCGGACTCTCCGGTCGATGGCCGGGGAGGGGGCGGACTGCATCACCGTGCTCTCCGCCCGGTGTACCCGTACGAATCCTGGTCTAGGGCTAGCGTTCGGTTCGGCTGCAACTGTGGCCCCGTCGAATCAGAGAGAATGTAAGGGCAGGCCGACCAGTTACCGCCGCTTGGGGTACGCCGACTTCGTCCAGGAAAGGTAGCGCCGCATGGCCCGAAAGCATCGCATCGCGGATTGGGATCCGGACGACGCCACGGCGTGGAATGCTGGCAACAAGCTGGTCGCCCGTCGCAATCTGATCTGGTCGAATGTCGCCGGGCATATCGCCTTCTCGATTTGGTACCTGTGGTCGGTGATGGTGCTATTCATGCCGCAGGCCGTCTACGGTTTTTCAACCAGCGACAAGCTGCTGCTGGGCGCCACCGCGACGTTCGTCGGGGCAGTCGTGCGCATCCCATACGCAATGGCCACTACCAAGTTCGGTGGCCGGCGCTGGGCGGTGTTCTCGTCACTGGTGCTGTTGATGCCCACCGTCGGGGCCATGGTGTTGCTGGCTCATCCCGGCCTGCCACTGTGGCCGTATCTGGTGTGCGCCGGGCTGACCGGATTGGGCGGCGGCAGTTACGTCGCAGCACTGGCTCATGTCGAAGGTTTCTACCCGCAGCGGCGTAAAGGCTTCGCGCTCGGATTTACTGGCGGATTTACCAACCTGGGGTCGGCAACCATCCAGGCGGTCGGACTCGTCGTGCTGGCCACCGCCGGTCACCAGGCGCCCTATTTGGTCTGTGCAGTCTATGTCGTATTGCTGGCCGTAGCGGCCGTTGGCGTGGCGCTGTTCATGGACGACTTGGCTCATGTCATCGAGGTGGGTCACGTGCGGTCAGTTCTTGCCGTGCCCGACTCGTGGGCGATCGCATTTCTGTACCTGTGCTGCTCTGGTTCTTTCCTTGGTTTCGCGTTCGCATTCGGCCAGGTGCTGCAGCACAATTTCGTGGCCGCGGGGCAAAGCCACGCGCTGGCGTCGCTGCACGCCGCCGAGATCGCCTTTAGTGGGCCGTTATTGGGATCGCTGGCGCGCATCGTTGGCGGCAAATGGGGCGACCGATTCGGTGGCGGCCCTGTCACCCTGGGCGCGTTGGCTGCCATGATCGTGGCCGGTGGATTCCTCGTCGGCGTCAGCACCCACGACGACCTCACCCACGGCCCCGGTGGCGCGCCCACGGCCTACACGATGATCGGCTACATCGCCGGTTTCACCGCGCTGTTCATCTTCTGCGGCGTGGGAAAGGGTTCGGTATTCAAGCTGATACCGTCTATTTTTCAGGCACGCAGTCGCGCGCTGAACGTCAGCGATGCCGACCGACGCGATTGGGAGCGCGTGATGTCCGGAGCGCTCATCGGGTTCGCTGGGACGGTTGGTGCGCTGGGTGCGATGGCGGTCAACTTGGTCTTACGCCAGTCCTACTTGAGCACCGGCACCGAGACATCGGCCTTCTGGGCGTTCCTGCTGTGCTACATCGGTGCCACGATCCTGACCTGGCTGCGCTACGTCCGGCCGCAAGCTTCGGATCTGCCGATATCTAGCTCGCGGCAGCGAAATGTGGAGGAGCCGGGCGGTGCGGAGACAGCCGCGATCGCAGCAACTTTCGCGTGACACCGAGGAATTTCTTCCTTAAGTAGTTGTCCACAGTATCAATTCGACTGCGCGGAGCCGGGATCGACGGTTGCGACTTCGATTTCGCCGTCGAGTTCGCTTCCAGCCAGCGAGAAGGCTTCAAGCGCACCGTCATCAAGCGCTTATGCCACCGCCTCGATCGCCCCGCCCCGCCATGTCGCGGAGTTCGCCGATTGTGCCGATTGCCGGATGCTAGGCGTCGCCGCGGTTGAGGATATCAGCGGCTGATCGGCGGTGATATGTCCGGTTCGTGTTGGTCGACGAGTCAAACGGTATGGTTCGTCCCCCGTGCTGAGGGCTCAGTGCCCGGGCCGCTAGTACTGCAGCCGTAGATCGAGATCATTGGTGTTCGCGTTGTCGGTAGTGGGATTGTCGGGCTCGGTATTGGTGTCGTCTTCGCCATCGTGGCCAGGCCAGCAGGCTTGTCAGGGTGCGGTGGGTGACGAGCAGCAGTGCGTCGAAGAGGCGCCGAAACTCGTTGACGGTCAAGGCGATCAGACCTGGCGGTGTGGGTGCGGTATCGCGTTCGATCGCGGTGGCGACGGCCAGGAAGGCATGGGCGAGCATGGCCAGGGTGGTCCAACGATGCCAGGACCTCCAGCGCCGCACCTGGTGCTGATCCAGTCCGACCAGTCCTTTGGCGGGTTGGAACGATTCCTCAATGCGCCAGCGCTGACCAGCGACAGTGACCAGGGGGCGCAACGGCACCGGGCGCGGGCTGTAGCAACGCAGGTAGGCATGCTCGCCGGTCGCATCGTTGCGGCGGATCAGCAAATGATGGCTGTCGGTGTCGTCTTCGGACAGCAACCGAAACCACGCCCAGGAGTACAGCCGTGGCCCGTGCGCGCCGGCGCCGGCGGAGTGTGTCTGCCAGGCATGTGCCGGGATCAGCGCGGGCAGCGCATCGACGCGGATCGGGCCGGCATGGGTGGGCATGCGCCGGTTGGCCGCAACCGCCATCACGTAGCCCAGCCCGTGGCCTCGAATGGCGGCGCGCAGTCGTGGGTCGGCTCCATAGACTTCGTCGCCGGCCACCCACCCCGCGGGTACTCGGGCGGCCACAGCGCGGTCGATCAGTGTTACCGCCAACGTTGGTTTGGTCGCGAAACCCCGCTTGTCGGCAGGGATTCCGGCGTCGGCGCAGCGGTCATGGTCGTAGGCCCAGCTGCGCGGAAGGTACAGAGCCCGGTCGATCAGCGCGTGCCCACGCGGGGCCGCAGACGTCAGATACACCGCCACCTGGGAGTTCTCGACACGGCCCGCGGTACCGCTGTACTGGCGCTGCACCCCGCTGACCAGCATGTCTCACCGCGCAGCGATGGTGCCAGCATGGGCGTCGAAGAGGCGTGTTTGTCCGGGAACTGTTGCCCGCCTAGCGAATACGCCGGTGCGGTGGTCATGTCAACCGGGTTCGTCGTATCCGTCGGATAGGAATCGTTCCGGGTGGTGGTAGGGGTTGGTTCGGGGTTGTCCGCGATCCAAGTGGGCTGGCGGTAGCCATTCGGTGTCGCCGCGGGCGTTTTTGCGGGTGGTCCAGCCTTTCTCGACAAGTCGGTTGTCGACCCCGCAGGCCCCCAAAAGGCGGAGTGAGATCGTTGATGTCGGTGCGGTGTGTGGTGGCCCAGCTTGTTACGTGGTGGACTTGGCTGTGGTAGGCCGGTGCGTCACAGCCCGGCTTGGTGCATCCCCGATCCTTGGCGTAGAGCATGATGCGCTGCGCTGGGGAGGCCAGCCGCTTGGCGTGATACAACGCCAGGGGTTTGGCGTCATCAAACAATGCCAGGTAGTGGTGAGCGTGCGAGGCCAACCGAATCACGTCTGTGATCGGCAGCACCGAGCCGCCGCCGGTGCGGCCTTTGCCGGCGGCGGCTTCTAGCTCCTTGAGTGTGGTGGTGACCACGATCGAGGCGGGTAGGCCGTTATGTTGGCCCAGCTTCCCCGACGCGAGCAGGGCCCGCAGGCCGGCCAGCAAGCCGTCATGGTTGCGTTGGGCTTGGCTGCGAGTGTCGCGTTTGGCCGCGTCCGCATCGGGGGTGGCGTCGATGACCGGGGTTTGGTCGTCGGGGTTGCAGGCGCCGGGGGCGGCCAGTTTGGCCAGCACGGGCTCGACGGTGGCACGCGCCTCGGGGGTCAGATAGCCGCTTAGCCGCGACATGCCGTCGTAGTCCTGCTTGCCGAGGGTGAGTCCGCGTTTGCGGGCCCGCTGCTGGTCGCCGAGGTCCCCGTCGGGGTGTAGCCAGTCCATGATCTGCTGGGCGTAGCTGGCCACCTCGTCGGGGCGATACTGGCGGGCCTTGTCGGCCAGGTCGGCCTCGGCGGCGTGGCGGGTAGCTAGGTCCACCTCGGCGGGCAGGTGGGAAAAGAAGGCGCGGATGATCTTGATGTGCCCGTCGCCGATCAGGCCGTCGCGTTGGGCGGTGGCGGTGGCGGTCAGCTGCGGTGTCAGCGGCTCACCGGACAGTGCGCGTCGCGGGCCCAGATCAGCGGCCTCGGCGATGCGCCGGCTGGCCTCGGCCTTGGTGATGCGCAACCGGTCGGCCAGCACCGTGCGCAACGTGCCGCCCAGGGTGTCGTCGCTGGCTTGGGCGCCGCACTGATTGAGCAACGCGTGTTGGGGGGCCCGCAGCCGGCGTGCCGCGCGTTCTAGGCGCTCGAGGGCCCGCAGTTGTTCGGGGATGGTGAGCACGTCAAAGGCCAACGCGCACAACCGGTCCAGGTCGGCATCCAGCGCAGCGAAGACCTCGACGATCTCCTCGCGACTGCTCGAACCCATGGCTGGAATTCTACGAAGGGCCACCGACAAGAATCCGCGCGCTGTGACCACTGAAGCCACAGTGACACAAGGGATTACAGCGACCTAGTACTGCAGCCGTAGATAGGGGTTGCTGATGTTGGCGTGTCTGCGCTGGTCAGGGCGGTGACCGCGGCAT
>NZ_VTZN01000319.1 GCF_008370645.1 Mycobacterium simiae | reverse complement strand
ATTGCCGACTGCTACGGTTACGTAGGCAAAAGTGACGGTTCCGTAGGTTTTTGGGCTATCTCGTTTGCTTGGCCGGCCGGGCACCAGCGGACTATCTATCGCTCGGTCAAACGGCTGGGCGCCCGCGTGGAGCCGTCGCACCTGTTTTCCTCGGGTATCTGGTTCACGGGCGAGGATGGCTCCGGCCCCCCATGGTCGCCACCAACTTGCGTTTCCGAATCGACCGAAATCCGGTTATTTCCAAGCAATATAGGGGTAGATTTCGTGGGAGTCGAGGTTGACAACAGGGCCAGCCAGGTTCCGATCGGAGAGGCGCGCAATGTCGTTCGTCGTTTCGTCGCCGGAGATCTTGGCAGCAGCAGCCGGGGACCTGGCCAACATCGGATCGACAATTAGCGCGGCCAGCGCCGGGGCAGCGGCGCCCACAACAGGTGTGCTAGCCGCCGGCGCCGACGAAGTGTCGGCGGCCATTACGAAATTGTTTGGCGCGCATGCTCAGTCGTATCAGGCTCTGAGTGCCCAGGTGATGACCTTTCACAACCAGTTTGTGCAGGCATGGAATGCGGCCGCGGGCTCGTATGCCAGCGCTGAGGCCGCTAACGCATTGCCGTTAGGGGGATTGCTCAGTGCAATCAACGCACGCGCCCACACCCTGACAGGCCGCCCGCTGATCGGCAACGGTGCCAACGGGGCCCCCGGAACGGGGCAAAACGGGGCGCCGGGCGGATGGTTGCTCGGCGATGGCGGGGCCGGCGGGTCGGGCGCGCCCGGCCTCAACGGCGGTAACGGCGGGTCCGCCGGACTGCTGGGTGTCGGCGGCGCCGGCGGGACCGGTGGGCTGTTCGGCGCCGGTGGCGGGGCTGGCGGCGTCGGTGGATCTAGCGGATTTTTTGGACCCGGCGGCGCCGGCGGGTTAGGCGGTAACGCGGGGTGGCTGTTCGGCAACGGTGGAGCTGGTGGCGCCGGCGGATCCAACCAAGGTGGTGGATTCTCTGCTGGAGCCGGCGGGCACGGCGGAAACGCCGGGGTGCTGTGGGGTAACGGCGGTTCCGGCGGCACGGGCGGATCCAGCCAGGGCGGCTCCGGCGGGGCCGGCGGCGCTGGCGGCCAGGGCGGCCTGCTGGTCTCTGCCGGCGGTGCGGGCGGGGCTGGCGGATCCGGCGGAGGAGTTATCGGCGGTGCCGGCGGTGCCGGTGGGGCCGGCGGTGGCGCCAGCCTCATCGGCTGGGGAGGGATCGGCGGGGCTGGCGGGGCTAGTCAAACCGGCGTCGGCGGGGCCGGCGGGGCCGGCGGCCAGGCCGGTGGGTTGTGGGGCAACGGCGGGGCCGGCGGCGCCGGCGGGTCGAGCCTGGGTGGTGCCGGTGGGGCCGGCGGAAACGGCGGCCAGGGCGTGCTGATCGGCAATGGCGGCAACGCCGGCTACGGGGGCACCGGCACGATGCCAGGCAACACCGGCAGCGGCGGTTTCAGCGGCATCCTGTTGGGTCTCGACGGCTTTAATGCTCCCACCAGCAGCTCGACGCTGCACAACCTGCAGCAGCAGGCGCTGAACACGATCAATGCGCCCATCCAGGCAATTACCGGGCGTCCGCTGATCGGTAACGGCGTGCCCGGGCAGCTGGGCACCGGACAAGACGGCACACCCGGCGGGTGGTTGCTCGGTGACGGCGGGGCGGGTGGCTCCGGCGCGGCCGGTCTCATGGGCGGTTCCGGCGGGGCTGGCGGGCTGTGGGGCACCGGCGGCACCGGCGGGGCCGGCGGGAACTCGTCGGCCGGTGACGGCGGGGCTGGTGGGTCCGGCGGGACGAGCGGCTTGATAGCCGGAACTGGCGGCGCTGGCGGCAGCGGCGGCCTCACCAGCTTCGGCGGTGGCGGTGGCGGGGCCGGTGGGCCTGGTGGGGCAGGCGGGTTGCTGAGCGCCGGTGGTGACGGCGGGCTCGGCGGAGCGGGCTTGGCCGGCGCAGCAGGCGTCGGCGGGGCCGGCGGCGCCGGCGGATTGCTCGGCGTGCTGGTGGGCGCTGGGGGCGGGAACGGCGGAGGCGGCGGCCTCAGCGCCATCGCCGCGGGTACCGGTGGCGCCGGAGGCAACGCAGGCATTCTCGGCGGTCCCGGCGGCGCCGGCGGAGCCGGCGGGTGGAGCCCCTTCACCGGCGGTGCGGGCGGGGCCGGTGGCAACGCCGGCCTGCTGTTCGGCGGTGGCGGTGCCGGCGGAGACGGCGGATTCGGCACTACAACCGGCGGTCCCGGGGGCAATGGCGGCAACGCCGGCTTCCTGGTGTCCAGCGGCGGGGCCGGCGGATCCGGTGGGTTCGCAGCGGGCACCGGCGGGGACGGCGGGAAGGGCGGCTACGCCCCACTATTGGGCTACGGTGGGGTCGGCGGGGTCGGCGGGGTCGGCCTAACCGTCAAAGGCGGCGCCGGCGGAAGCGGCGGCCAGGCTGGGCAGCTGTTCGGAATCGGCGGAGCAGGTGGCGCCGGGGGCGCGGCCGATCTCGGCGCATCGACCGGTGGCGCCGGCGGAACAGGCGGTACCGCCGTGCTAGTCGGCAACGGTGGCAATGGCGGCAACGGCGGAACCGGCCCAACCGCGGGCAACGGCGGGGCCGGGGGTAATTCCGGGCTG
>NZ_VTZN01000318.1 GCF_008370645.1 Mycobacterium simiae | reverse complement strand
ACGCCGTTGATGTTGTAGGTGACTGCTATCGGGCCAAATACCACCGGTAGGTCCCACGCTTCGGACCCGCAGCGCGCCGCGGCCTTGTCCGGCTCACCTTTAGCCGGATCCATCGGGGAATCTGAGCCCGCCAGATCGACCTGGTTATCGAGGAACAGCTTCATGCCGGCGCCAGAACCATTTGCGTTGTAGTCCAGCGTATGACCGGGGCAGGCGTGAATGTAGGCGTATACGAACTGTTCGATCGCGTTCTTTTGCGCGGTAGACCCCGCCGCCAGCAGTTTCTTCTTCCCGCCGCAGTTCACCGGCACCGTGGGTGTGCTGGACCCGGTCGACGATGACGTACCTGGATGGCCACCACACGCCGACACAACCAGTGCGCTGGCAAGTAACAGGCTCACGGTGGCGCCAGATCGGCTGAACTTCACGAAACACTCCTCTCGGCAGCACGATGAGCATATGCGGACAAGGGCCGCGTCGGTCAGGACTTGGCGGCTTGTTTTGCTCGGGTCTTGGTTGCCGGCGCCTTTTTGGCGGTGGTTTTCTTGTTGTCTCCCGAGCGTGCCTTGACGCTGGCCTCGAGCTTGGCCAGCAGATCGGAGACGTCTTCGGTCTCGTCTAGCTCAGCGGGTCGCTCCTCGGCGGTAAATGCTTCCCCGCCTTCGAGTTTGGCGTCGATCAGCTCCTGCAGCTGCTCCTGGTAGGTGTCGCGGTAACGGTCGGGGTTGAAGTCGTCGGCCATTGACTCCACTACCTGGCCGGCCATCTTGAGTTCGGCCGGCTTGATTTCCACTTTCTGGTCCAGCACCGGGAAGTCGGGGTCGCGAATCTCGTCCGGCCACAACAATGTGTGCACCACCATCACCTCGCGTTTACCGAAATCCTTGACGCGCAACGCCGCGAGCCGAGTCTTGTTGCGCAGCGTAAAATGCACAATCGCCATGCGGTCGGTCTCAGCGAGCGTTTTGGCCAGCAGCACATAGGATTTCGACGATTTGGAGTCCGGCTCCAGGAAGTAGCTGCGGTCATACAGCATCGGGTCGACTTCGCTGGCCGGGACGAATTCCAGTACCTCGATCTCCCGGCTGCGTTCCTCGGGCAACGTAGCGAGGTCGTCGTCGGTGATGATCACCATCCGGCCGTCATCGGATTCGAAGGCCCTCGCGAGGTCGCCGTATTCGACGACCTCTCCGCACACCTCGCACACGCGCTTGTACCGGATGCGTCCGTTGTCCTTGGCGTGTACCTGGTGGAACTTGATGTCATGGTCCTGGGTGGCGCTGTATACCTTGACCGGCACGTTAACCAGGCCGAAGGCAATGGAACCTTTCCAGATAGAGCGCATGCAGTCAGTATGCCCATTACCTGGGTTGGGTAACAGCGCGCCACGGTGAGGCCTGCTCGGACGAGGCAAGATGCCAGCTGCCGACGACTACGATGAGCGCCACACTAGTTGAGCACGAAGGGATTTGGGCTTGCGCCCGTGTATTCGCCAACTGTAGATGCCGCCGTGTCGTCGGTACCCACCAGACACCCGTTCGGATCGCCGCTACCTGACCTCCGTCGGCATCCACGCCTACACCGGCACCGGAGTCGTCGGCCACCCTCGCCAGCCCCCGCCGACAAAGGCCGCGCACTCCTCGAACCACCTGGCCAAAGCAGCCAATACCCCCATCGCCCTGCTCACTGGCGACCAACAATGGCCAAGCGCCGTGGCGGCTCCCGTGCGCTTAGCGCCCGTGTCCGCCGCCACGGCCAAATCGGCAATACCGCCATTCATGAGCATCAACGGTGCCGGGCGCAATACCAGGGCGGCAGAGCTGCGCAAACCTTCCGTTGGTCGGCGTGACCGCTACGACTGAAGGTCCGGTAGCGATGAAGCGCCGCGCCAACCGGGACCTTAGGTACGGCGCGATCATGTTGGCGCGCTGGAATCGCCTGCTGCGGCATGAGAAGTTTCTTTACTGCTATTGAGTGTCTTCGTCTGTGTCGGGGACTGAAGGCAGCTCATAGCCCTGGAACTCGGCAACGAGCTTGGCGACAATTTCCTGCGCGTAAACCTGATCGTCCGGAGTCAACCGGGAACGTCCTTCATGAAGCATCGACGCATAGATGCCTTCAAGCTGGAACCACAGTCGGCCCAGCAAGTCGGTCCAGGATGGATCCGCGACTTCTTCGAGAGATTGGATTATCCAATCTAGGTCACGAGCTACCCGTTCGAGTCCGGAAAATCCGCCATCGTAATGGCTCAGCGAATCAAGCGCCAGGTGCCGAAGATAATCAATCCTAGCAATCCGACGGCGAGAATCCTCATCGTTCGTCAAGGTCGTCGGTCCCCGAAGGTTACGGTAACGATGGTGCCGTCCGCAGCTTGGATGACGCTGATATGGTTGTCGGGATCGTAGAAAACTGTCCTACCTCCCCTCCCGGGGCGGATAGACCATTTCGAAGCGCATTTTGCACGACGCTCACCGGAATGCCGTCACTTTGCATTTCGTCAAGTGCGTGTCCGCTGAAAGACGTTCCGTCAATCGTCTCAGGCGCATTTGTTCCGGGGCGGACATCCATTGGGCCGCGCCGCTGGCCAGTAGGCGTCGATGGATCTGGTGACGGTGCGTGCGGTTGTTCTGGTGCT
>NZ_VTZN01000317.1 GCF_008370645.1 Mycobacterium simiae | reverse complement strand
GGCCGGCGCCGGCCACCGGGCCGTGCAGGGCCTCGGTCAGGTCGCGGGGCCGATGATGGGCGAACTGGGTCCAACCCCGGGTGGCGGCGGCCCACCCGACGGCGGTCAGCAGGCCGCGTCCCCGCCCGAACCGCCGGCGGGCGGGGACGCGGCGGCGCCCAGCGAGTTTGGTGGTGCTGGGTCCGGTGACACCGAACCGGCGTGGGCGCCCGGCGCGCTGTCGGCGCCGACCGGTGCCGCCGCGACACCGGCGACCGCGGCTGCGGCGACCGCGCCGGCCCCGGCGGGGCCGCCGCCGCAGGCGGGCGCGCCGGCCGTGGGCGCGGTGGGACCGATGATGGCGCCCCCGCTGGGGGCACCGCGCGGGGCCTCCGGTGACCAGCAGCCCGAGCGGCTCTACCGGCAACGCCAGCTCAAGGTGGTGGCGCCGCCCAACAGCGAGCCCGTCAAGGGGCGCCGCGAGGGCCGCGAGCGTCCGGGGGAGCGCCGGTGAGCATGACCGACGACGAGTACGTCGCCGCGATCGAGCAGGGCCTGCGGGTGACCCGGGCGCGGATCGCACAGTTCCACGCCGCCCTGCAGCAGGCCGTCGAGCTGGACCCGATCGGCGACCTGGTGCGGGCCACGCTGGACGCCGACGGCTACCTGAGCGATCTGTCCATCGATCCCACGGCGCTGACCGGCCACACCCACACCGAGCTCGAAGAGCTGATCACCGAGGTGCTGCGGGCCAGCAACCTGCGGCTGCGGGAGGCGGCGCAGGAGGCCATCGACCGGTACTTCGCCAAGGGCTCGTCCTCGTGGCAGGACCTCAAAGCCCTGGGCGAGGACTGGTAGACCGGCCCGGCACCGGCGGGGTCGCCGGAAGGGACCGTGAGCGGGTGCGAGTGTTGGGGCAGGCGGGCCGCCAATCGGACGGTTGCTGGCTTCGATGTTTGCTGCGCGCGCGGAGTCCGTAGAGCCACGGAAACGACGATCTCAGTGCTCAGCACGGCGATCGCGCTTGTTTCGAGCTTGCGCGATCTTGATGAGCTCTGGCAGGGCGTCGAGGTCTTTCGGTCGGGCTGCGGCGGTCTTGGATTTGATCACGTCGTCGAGGCCGGCCACGTGGACCGTGACGTGTCCAATGCTGTGTGGTTGCGCGCCCGGCAGTAGCCCGTCATAGCCGTCCGGGAATCCGGCTGGTGCGAACGTCAGGTCGAGGTCGCCTAGTAGCGGTGTTCGTAGATTGAGCATCCGCATGCCCCGCAGCGATTCTGCGGTGCTGTCGAACGGCAATCCCTCGGCCAGACCGTCCACCCGGGATTCCGGCGCCGAGTTCGCGAAGTGCGCCCGACAGGCGTCGGAGGTTATCCGGTGCGGTCGACGGCGCGATGTCGATGTCATACGTCGGGCGGCGAGCGCCGTACAACGCTGCGGCGTATCCACCGACCAGCACATAGTCCACGTGATGCCGGTTCAACGTTTCGACGATGCGCCGTGGATCGAATGCATCGTGCCCGGTCACACTCCTGCGACGCTTCCGCGCAGCTCCTGGGCGAACAGGTCCTGCGCCGCCCGTCGCGACGCGCGCTGGTCTGCGGATAGCCGGGCATGCTCGGCGTCGAGGACGTCGTCGTGGCTGTCGTACGCCTCGAGGGTGATCCGCATCTCCAGATCGATCGCGGCCAGGATGCGCGCCAGCACGGGAAGGGAGGGCTGCCTGGCACCGGATTCGATGCGGGCAATGGTCGACTGCGCGACGTGGGCAGCTTCGGCGAGGTCGCGCTGGGACATGCCCACTCTGGCGCGGGCGAGCTTCAGCAGGTTTGCGGCCAGTCGCTCCACCTGGCCAGCCGTCGTAGGTCCCATCACCACCACACATTGATGATAGCTGATCAGCTATCGAATCGGCTCACGGGGCCCGGCGCGCGAACGAGGGCCTTCGGTCAACCCGGCCCCGTCCGGGTTGCGCCGGGGGGCCGCACCCCCGAAATCATCCCGCGCTGTTCAATCTGCGCCCCGGGTACCTAGTTACGTTACGTTATTTCGTTGTTTAGTTTCGTATTTAGTCGTGCCTGCGAACGAAACCTGCTACTCTGCGACGCATGGGCGATGCACCTCCGAGCAGCGAACCGTGCCGCTATCCCGGCTGTGGCCGGCCCAGCCGGCCCGACCCGGCGACCGGACGGCCGTCGTTGTACTGCGAACAGCCCGATCCCGGCGGCGGCCCGGTGCACAACCGGGCCAATGCGTGGCGGGCGCGGCGCAGCCAGCGCCCCGCCACGGCCGTGGCCACCGACCAGCCCGCGCCCGCGCCGGTCTCGATGGCCCGGGCCACGCTGGAACAGCAGCTCGCCGACCTGCCCGCCAAGCTGGGCGAGCTCCGCGACTACTTCGACGGCGTGCTCGCCACCATCGGCAGCGCCGGCGATGTCGAGGCCGCGGCCGCCGAGGTCGAAGACGCCCACCGGGAGGCGCTGGCCAAGGTCACCGAGGCCGAGCGGCGGGCCTCGGCCGCCGAGCGGGCCACGCGACTGGCCGAGGAACGCGCCGGGGTCGCCGAGCAGCAACGCCAGGAGGCCGATGCGGTGGCCGAGGAGGCGCTGGCCGAAGCCGTCCGGGTGCGCGAGGAGCTCGCCGCCGAGCTGGCGCGCGTGCGCCAGGAGGCCGACGCCGCGGTCGCCGCGGCGCGCGACGAGCTGGCCGGCGCCCAGACCGGCCACGCCGCCCAGCTCGCCGAGCGCGACGCCGCCGTCGACCGCGCCCGCGCCGACGCCGAGACCGCCCGGCGCGAGGCCGCGGCGGCGGTGGCGGCCCGGGCGGC
>NZ_VTZN01000316.1 GCF_008370645.1 Mycobacterium simiae | reverse complement strand
TGGCAGGTCCCCGATAGTCGGTCCACCCGGTTTTAGAGCCAGGTTGTGTTGATGTCGGTTCAGTTGATGTCGCAGGCCATGGGGTGATGGGTGTGGCTGCATCGGGCAGCGTACTCGGCGGGGGTTCGGTAACCCAGCGCCGAGTGACGATGTCCTGTGTTGTGCTCGTGCTTGAAGTCGCGATGACGACGCGGGCTTCGAGCAGGTTGGTCCAGTGGTTGCGGTTGAGGCACTCCCTTCGTAGCCGGTTGTTGAACGATTCGATGTACGGGTTGTTCCACGGCGTTCCGGGCGGGATGTAGGACAGCCCGACCTTGTCAGCGCAGAACTGTTGCAGCGCTTGGGAAATAAGCTCCGGTCCGTTATCCATCCGCAGCACCATCGGCGGGCCGCCGGCGGCGGCGAAACACTTCTCCAGCTCGTCGGTGAGCCGCTCGGCGGTGATCGATCGTTCGACCAGGTTCAGCAGCGATTCGCGGGTGTGCTCGTCGAGCATCGACGCGATCTTGATGGCCTTGCCGTCGACGGTGGAGTCGAACTGGAAATCCAACGCCCACACCACCTTCGGCGCATCCGCGACCACCTCCGGCGGCCATGTCGACTGGCCTGCGCGTTTGCGTGGGCTGTGCACGCGGCGCTGCAGGCCCTCCTGCTTCCACAGCCGGTGCACCTTCTACTACTACTACTACTACTACTACTTATCAGTGAACGGTGCACCAGCGGCACGGACACCTGATCAGAACAGGACTGTTGGCAGGTCTATCCACAGGCCTGGTGCCGGGCTGTCGGTCGCCGTTCGCCGGCTTGGCCCGGCGACCCGTTGTCTTTCCTGGCGAGCCTGAATTTCAGGCAGACCGCGGGATGCCGGTTCGTTGTCGCCGGTGATTCCTGTGGACCTTCAGGCCCTTGAGGCCTCCAAGAAGACCGGGAGCCTCGGCGGCAGCAGGAGCGGCCGGACCGGGTACGGCGTGTCGTCGCGGTCCGGCCGCTCGTCAACGGTTGGGATTGATCGTGGTTCGAGCCCGCTTGCACGACCGGACGCCCTGAATCTCTTCGAGAGCCGCAGAGTTCTGACGAAGACCGGCGCCGTGCGGGCGCGCTGGGATCGCGAACAGCTCATCGGAGGCAAGCCCGAGAGGCTCGTAAGTAGGGTGCTGCGCGTTCTCGCTGAGGTCTTGGACCAGTTGGTAATACCTGACATGACGGAGGTGTGAGGAATGAAGCGATTCTGCGGAATCGATTGGGCTGAAGGGCATCACGATGTTGCGATCATCGACCGCGATGGCAAGCTGTTGGCTAAGAAGCGTATCAGCGGCGACCCGGCCGGATTCAGCGCATTGATCGAACTGCTCGCCGACTCTGGCGACAGCCCCGAAGACCTGATTCCGGTCGCGATCGAAACACCGCGTGGGCTGCTGGTGGCGGCGCTTCGTGGCACGGGACGGCCGGTTTTCGCGATCAACCCGATGGCTGTGCCCGTTACCGGGATCGGCACTCGGTGGCCCGCGCGAAGTCCGATCACGCCGATGCGATGACGCTGGCGAACATTCTTCGTGTTGATGCGCACCTGCATCGACAACTACCTGCTGACAGCGAATTAGCCCAAGCCATAGCGGTTTTGGCGCGCGCCCAGCAGGATGCGGTGTGGCGACGCACCAAGGCTGGCAACGAACTGCGATCGATGCTGCGTGAATACTATCCGGCGTTCCTGGACACGTTCGCCGGCAAGTCCGCCACCAACCTGGCCAAACCGGAAGCCCGTGCGATCCTCGCCATCGCGCCTACGCCCGCGCACGCCGCCCGGCTCACCAAGGCCCGCATCGCCGCCGCGCTGCGCCGCGCCGGTCGCAGACGCGGCATCGACGACCTGGCCACCGACATCCTGCAACACTTGCGGATCCCGCAATTGCGGCAGCCCGACCTGGTCGAAAAAGCCATGGGCCGCCAAGCGATCGCCTTGCTGGCGATGCTCGATGCCGCCTGCGCCGGCGCTGACGAGCTGGAACAGGCCGCGACCGAGGAATTCCGCAAGCATCCCGATTATGCCGTCATCACCAGCTTCCCCGGTCTGGCCGAGGTGACCGGCGCCCGTATTCTCGCCGAGATCGGTGACGACCGCGACCGGTTTGCCCACGGCCGCGCACTGAAGGCATATGCCGGATCAGCACCCATCACCAGGGCATCCGGCAAGGTCACTTCCATCACCCACCGCCGGATCAAGAATGACCGGCTCGCCGCAGTCGGCTGGGTCTGGGCCACCTATGCCTCGATCAACCCGGGCCCTGCCCGCACGCACTACCGCAGGCGCCGCGACCACGGCGATCGCCACGCCGCCGCTCTGCGGCACTTGTTCAACAAGATGATCGGCCAGCTCTACCACTGCCTACAAACCCGACAAACCTTCGACGCGCAAAAAGCCTTCAGTCACTCCGCCGACACACCCCAGAATGAAGCTGCCGCTTGACAGTTAGCGGAATCGGAGGTCTTCTTGTTCACCTCCCGGTGCTCGTCATGGCGCAGCGCCGCCCAGGCACGCCGAAACCCGTGGCAGGGGTGTTTGGTGGAGTAGTTCCGCAGCCATTGGCGCAGCTCGGCGTCCGGGTCAGCCGGCGTGTGCGCGACAGGGATGCGGCGGTAGGTGGAGCGGGCCAGCCCGACCGCTTTGCACGCCAGCCGCTCGGACATGCCCTTGACCTCTTTGAGCATGTCCACGGCCTGGCGCTTGGCGTCCGGGCTCAGAATTTTCCCTTGGCCACCTCCCGCAGAGCGTCCTTCTCCAGCTCGGCCTCGGCCAGCAGCCGCTTGAGTCGGGAGT
>NZ_VTZN01000315.1 GCF_008370645.1 Mycobacterium simiae | reverse complement strand
CGCGTCGGCGCCGTAGCCGGTGATTTCGCGCGCCAACCGGTCGCTGGTGCCCAGGTCGAGTTCGATCACCGCGCCTTCGCGGCCGGCCAGTCGGCGGGACCCTACTTGCCGTCCGGCACGTCGCAGCGCGGTGGCCCGTCCGTCGGCGACCCATACGGTGGCCCGCACGCCGGTCGTAGCCTCGGCAACCTTGGCGGCCACGATGTCGCGCAGATCGACGTCGTCGGGCACCGTGACCGCGCCGGTGGGACCGATCGGTGTGACGTCGGCGCCGATCCGGGAGAGCCGAAAGACACGGATCGCGTCACGGTCGCGGTCATGCCCAACGAGGTACCAGCGGCCTTTCTCGGTGACGACGCCCCACGGCTCGACGATGCGGGTGAGGTAGGGCTCGCTGCGTGACGAGCGATGCCGAAATTGCACCGCTTGCCGAAAGTCGATGGCCGACAACAGGATTCCAAGAACACCTTCGGAGCCACGCAGCCCCGGCACGCCGGCGGGTGAGGCGATGGCCACTGGGGCGTCGGGATCCACGTCGACTCCGGCGGCCCGCAGCTTCAGCAGGGCGCCCTGAGTGGCGGTGATCAGTTCGGGTGACTCCCACAGCTGAGTAGCCACGGCCACGGCCGCCGCCTCGTCGGCGGTGAGTTCGACCGGTGGTAAAGCGTAGGAGTCACGGTTGATGCGGTAGCCCTCGGTGGGGTCAAGCGTCGATACCCGGCCGACCTCGAGCGGGATACCAAGGTCGCGCAGCTCGTTCTTGTCGCGCTCGAACATACGAGAGAACGCCTCCGCAGTGGGGCTATCCGAATAGCCAGCCACGCTGGACCGGATTTTCTCGGCGGTGATGTAGCTGCGGGTGGACAACAGCGCGATAACGAGATTGACCAGCCGTTCGACTTTCGAGGTCGCCATTAGCTATGAGTTACATGCTCGCGATCAGCCGTTTGACCCGTTCGTCGACTGCCCGGAACGGGTCCTTGCACAGCACGGTGCGCTGCGCTTGGTCGTTGAGCTTGAGATGCACCCAGTCGACGGTGAAGTCGCGCCCAGCGGCCTGCGCGGCGCTGATGAACTCACCGCGCAGTCTGGCTCGAGTGGTCTGCGGCGGATGGTCGACTGCGTCGGCAATATCCTCGTCGGTGGTGACGCGTGCCGCCAGACCCTTACGCTGCAGTAGATCAAAGACACCGCGGCCGCGCTTGATGTCGTGGTAGGCCAGGTCGAGCTGGGCAATCTTGGGGTGGGACAGCTCCATGGTGTCGCGGTCCTGGTAGCGCTGGAACAGCTTGCGCTTGATCACCCAGTCGATCTCGGTGTCCACCTTGGCGAAATCCTGGCTCTCGACGGCGTCGAGCTGGCGACCCCAGAGGTCGACGACTTGCTCGATCTGCGCGTTGGGCTCGCGGGTCTGCAGATGCTCGACGGCGCGGCTGTAGTACTCGCGCTGAATGTCCAAGGCGCTGGCTTGACGCCCACCAGCCAGCCGTACCGGCCGACGACCGGAGATGTCATGACTGACCTCGCGGATGGCCCGGATGGGGTTGTCCAGTGAGAAGTCGCGGAACGGAACACCGGCTTCGATCATCTCCAGCACGAGCGCCGCGGTACCCACTTTGAGCATGGTGGTTGTTTCGCACATATTGGAGTCGCCGACGATCACGTGCAACCGCCGGTACTTCTCGGCGTCGGCATGCGGCTCGTCACGGGTGTTGATGATGGGGCGTGAGCGGGTAGTTGCGCTCGAAACGCCCTCCCAGATGTGCTCGGCGCGCTGGGAAAGGCAGAACGTCGCCGCCTTGGGCGTTTGCAGCACCTTGCCGGCTCCGCAGATCAGCTGGCGGGTGACCAGGAACGGCAGCAGCACATCGGAGATGCGGGAAAACTCGCCGGCCCGCACAATCAAATAGTTCTCATGGCAGCCGTAGGAGTTGCCCGCCGAATCGGTGTTGTTCTTGAACAGATAGATGTCGCCGCCGATGCCCTCGTCGGCCAACCGCTGCTCGGCGTCGATAAGCAGGTCTTCGAGCACCCATTCACCGGCCCGGTCGTGGGTGACCAGCTGCACCAGGCCGTCGCATTCGGCGGTGGCGTATTCGGGATGACTGCCCACGTCGAGGTAGAGGCGCGCGCCGTTGCGCAAGAAAACGTTGGAGCTGCGCCCCCAGGACACCACCCGGCGGAACAGGTAGCGCGCCACCTCGTCCGGGCTGAGCCGGCGATGGCCATGGAAGGTGCAGGTGACACCGAATTCTGTCTCGATGCCCATAATTCGTCGCTGCACGTAATCGAGGGTACTGGTTGTCGTACCGCAGCGGTGCGCAAGCCGCGCTGATTACCGATAGGCCATCAGGGATCGTTCCTGGTCCTGCCTCGCGCGGTCATGGTCCCGCCGACTTCGCACTGCCCGCGCAGCGCCACGACGACCTGTCAGACGACGAGAAAGACGCGTGGGACGCGATGCGCCGCGCCAGCGGTCTTCCCTAGCCACGCCACAGCCTTGGCCCTCGGTCATAGCAGTGATCTTTGCGTGTGAGCCGAGGCATAAGCCAAGCTCCAAAATACGTCTCTGCGCGCCATCGGCATGTCACGACGCGGTTCATGTTGACCATGGACGCAGGGTGTGGAATTACTGATTTTATCTACAACAGTTTCAATGTAGATTTAGGAAAAGCTAGGCGGCGTGTGTAGCTGGGCTGAGTTGGTCTTTCGATGGGAGTCGACGATCTTGGCCTTTGCATCAAGCGGGGGTAGTGATCTCCGTTCAGTCGCACGAAGCTTCGGCAAACGCTCAGGGGGCGCCTACGCCAGCGAAGAAGCGGCGAAAGCGAACTGGGCGGTTGTACCTGCCCGATGACT
>NZ_VTZN01000314.1 GCF_008370645.1 Mycobacterium simiae | reverse complement strand
CCTCGTTGCGTCGGTTCACCGGGTCGGGTCCCGAGAGGGCACCTTCTCCCCCCGCAGCCACAGCTCAATAGTTTCGGGGCGGCGGCGATCAGATCCGCCACGCCACCTCACTCAGCCCTTGCGCTCCGTGCAAGCGCGCAAGCGGTGATCTAGCGGCACCTCGGGTGGAGAGTGCAGCACCGACCCCTTCAGATCGACATACGGATCCACTGTGGGCGCCGGGCCACGCCCGCTGACAAGAGGGACTGGCTAAGCCGCGGGTTAGAGCCCGGGGCTTGTGCCCAAGAAGTTCCGGTCAGTCCGATTGCCGGCGATAGGCGACGATGAACAGGGTCATCGCCACGATCAAGGCAATCAACACCCATAGCGTGATGGCTTGGTCAATCAAGGCACCCGGCGGTGGGTTACCGGGAAGGATGTTTCGCAACGGGACCACGGCGAAGAGCATCGCAGCGAACCACGACACAAACGGTGGCAGGAACTTCTTCCTGCCCAGCACCATCGGAATAGACACCCACAGCGCCAAGGTGGGCAAGCTGACCAGGACCAGAATGATTCCCAGGTCGAAGATCAGCGTGCCCCTAGCCCGGTGCAGGGTGATGATCACGTTGTCTGGGCGGTTTGTGGACTGGCTAGACTCGCCTACGCGCTGCAGGCTGACGTCCCAGCCGTCCACCGAGCCGATCACCTCGATGCGGGCGGGTTCCTTATATCGGCTATCGCCCATTCCGACGATCACGTCAGCAGAAATCACGCCCGTGGTGTAGGAGTCGAACGGCCAGTTGGCCGGATCACCCTCCGCCTCGATCTGAGTGCTGACTTGCGCCAGCGATTTGCCCACCGGGTACTGCAGGTCGCCGAGGTCGTTCTCTGGATACAGCCGCACCGCAAGGTCTTGGGTCAGCACGTCGAGGCGTTTGTCAAACTTCGAATCCTCGGGAATCACAAGCACATTCACCGTAAGGCGGTTTGCGACCGGCTCCAGCTTCTCGACCCGGACCTGCACTACGGTGTCCTCTGTGGTGCCCAGGTCCGGTTCCGGCAACGGGGGGACTGAGGTGGCCAGCCAGTTCACGCCGAACAGTGACAGCGCGTAAACGACGATGACGCCGAGGACCACAAGCACACCGATGGTGAGGCGCGCTCCGCGCGACTTGGCCGGCGTCGGCACCGCCGGCTCCGCAGCCTGATGTGTCACAACGAGCGGCTGTTCATGCGCAACACGAGGCAGATGCTAATGAGCCGGCCCGGCAATCAGGGGGCAACGCGCCGAGCCAGAGACCAGCGATTTCCTTAGCGTGAAGGCAATTCTGTCACGCAGCGAAACCCGATGTGGGTGGTCGCCGTGTCCTGCGATTGCGGCGAGCGTGCGGCCGGTCGGTGGCGGTGGCAATACTCGGGCGCGCACAGATGCGAGCCGCCCTTGAGGGTCTGGCTGATGGTGGGGTCAGCGGGTCCGACCGGTGCGCAGCACGCCGTGGGGGGCTCAGCCGTGCGGTGGTGTGCGGAGTATTTGGTGGTGGTCCATTCCCAGACATTTCCGATCATGTCGAGGAGCCCGAAGTTGTTGGGCGGGAACGCGCCAACGGGCGAGGTGCCGACCCAGCCCAGCGCGCCGTCGTTCCGGTAGGGGAATTTGCCTTGCCAGGTATTGGCCATCAGCTGTCCCCCGGGATTGGCCTCCTCACCCCAGGCATACCTCGTGGTGCTGCCGGCTCGGGCCGCGTACTCCCATTGGGCCTCGGTGGGCAGGCGCCGCCCAGCCCAGCGTGCGTAGGCCGCGGCGTCGGGATAGGCCACCTGCACCACGGGATGATCGGCTTTGCCGGCAACGTCGCTGTCCGGGCCGAACGGATGGTGCCAGCTCGCACCAGGAGCCCAATGCCACCACTGCCGCCAGTCGCGGAGGTCGACCGGGCCCGTGGTGGGACGAAACACCATCGCACCCGGGCAGAGGTCCTGCGGGTTGGCGTCGGGATAGAGTGCGGGGTCAAGCGGTTGCTCTGCGACCGTCACATAGCCGGTGGCAGCGACGAATTCGGCGAACTGCGCATTGGTCACCGGGTGGCGCTCCAGCGCGAAGGCGCGCACGGTCACCGTATGAATCGGCGCTTCTTCGGGGTAGAAGCTCGTCGACCCCATGCGAAACGATCCGCCCGGCAGCTCAACCAGCTCTGTTAGCACGGCTTCAGGGTATGACTCAGGGTATGAGAATGGCGAAGTTTTGCATCAATGCGGCTTTGGCGGCGCGGAATCCGGATACCGCCGCCGGGCCTTCCAGATGGATGGCCACCAGGTAGTTCTTGGTGTTCGTCCAGATGTGAGTGATGCGGTCAGCGAATTCGATCGCGCCGGAGGTGCCCTGCAGGGTGCCGGTCAGCAGCTGGCTGCTGTAGCCGCAGAAGGGCACACCGGTAACGGAGAAATTGAGGCGCCGCATCGAACCGCCCAGATTGGCGGTATAGGTCAGGAAAGCGCTGTCGGGCCGCAGGTTTGTTGCGACGATGCTTACCTTCGCCGACATGCCTTTGGGTCCATTCAAAGTCAGCGCGGTATCACCGCTACCGAGGGCCGAACTCCAGCCCTCCGGCACGCTCATGGTGATCCTCGGTGCGGCCGGGTCGGAAACGCTGGCTAAGGTCGCTTGGCCTTCGCCCGTGAGCGACGGGGTACAGGCGACCGTGTCAGGTGGAATGCTTTCCGGCTGGGTTGCCACGATACCGGGCACCGGCGTCGCTGGATCGGGACCGGAACGGGGTGTCCCCGACCCTCCGCCGCGCTCCCCGCACCCCCCCACCCACCCCCCCCGGCCGCCGCGGCCCGCGGCGCCGCGGGCCGCGGCCAGCCGGGGCGCGGGGCGGCGTG
>NZ_VTZN01000313.1 GCF_008370645.1 Mycobacterium simiae | reverse complement strand
GGGCATCGAGCAGATCCACCGACGACAACACCCGGCCCGGATCCGCGGTGACCGCCACCAATACCCGCTGCAACCGCTCGATGAGCGTTTCGATGCTGGCCACATCAAACACGTCCGCGCGAAATTCCACCGTTCCACCCACCCCGGCCGGCTCACCACCCTCTGTCCAGCGTTCGGCCAGGGAAAACACCAGATCCATCCGGGCGGCGTGGGTGTCCACCGGTATCGGCGTGACTTCCACATCGGCCAGACTCAGCTCGGCGGCCGCGTTGTTCTGCCACGCCAACATCACCTGAACCAGGGGGTGATGACTCAGCGAGCGGACCGGGTTGAGCCGATCAACGAGCGCTTCAAAGGGCGCGTCTTGATGCTCGAAGGCCTGCAGGCTGCGTCCGCGCACCTGGGCCAATAACTCGGCGAAGCTGACATACCCGGCTACCTCGACCCGCAACACCACGATGTTGACAAAAAAACCCACCAGATCATCCAGCGCGGGATCTCCGCGGCCAGCGACCGGAATCCCCACTGCCACATCGCTACTAGCGCTGACTGTAGACAACAGCACCGCCAACGCGGCCTGCACCACCATGAAACTCGTCGCGTTATGCTCGCGGGCCACCTGACGCACCCGCTGCTGCAACCCCGCCGGCCATTGCACCGCCACCGTGCCGGCGCGGTGATCGGCAACCAGCGGATAGGGGCGATCGGTGGGAAGCGCCAACCGTTCGGGCATCCCGGCCAAAGCATGCTCCCAATAGTCCAACTGGGCCGCGACCGGGCTGTCACTGTCCGCCAACTCACCGAGGTTTTCGCGCTGCCACAGCGTGTAGTCGACATACTGCACCGCCAACGGAGCCCACTGCGGTGCCCGCCCCGCACACCGCGCGGCATAGGCGACACCTAGATCGGCCCCCAACACCGCCCACGACCAGCCATCCGCGGCGATATGGTGCACCGTCATCACCAGTACGTGTTCCTGGTCGCCAACACGGAAAAGCCGTGCCCGCAGCGGGATTTCGGTTGCCAAGTCGAACGTGTAGCGTCCCGCGGTTTCCACCGCCTCATGCAGCCGGCGAGCCACCCACCCGGAGGCATCGGTGATGTCCCAACCGAAGTCTGCCCGCTCGCTGGATACGACCCGCTGCTGCGCTATCCCCGCCACGGTCGGGAACACCGTGCGCAAGCTCTCATGCCGGTCCACCGCATCGGCCAGCGCGGCACCCAACGCCGCGATATCCAACCGCCCAACCAGCCGTAACGCCGCCGCCATGTTAAAGGTCGGCGAGGGCCCCTCGACTTGGTCGATGAACCACAACCGGCTCTGCGCAAACGACATCGGCACCTCCGCCGGCCGCACCCCAGCCACCAACGGACCAAACCGCCGCACCCCCGACACCCGCAACGCCAACTCCATCACCGAGGGCGCATCAAACAGGGTGCGCACCGCCAGATCAGCATCCAAGGCGGCGTTGACCGCCGCGATTACCCGCATCGCCAACAGCGAATCCCCACCCAAATCAAAAAACGACTCCTCCACACCCACCCGCTCCAACCCCAACACCCGCCCATAAATCCCGGCCAAGACCTCTTCGACCGCGCTCGCCGGAGCCCGATACTCACCGGCGCTGTACTCCGGTGCCGGCAGGGCACGCTTGTCCAGCTTGCCGCTGACCGTCAACGGCAACGCCTCCAGAACCACCACCGCGGCCGGAACCATGTAGGCGGGCAACCGATCCGCCAGCGCGGCACGCGCGGCAGCCGGCTCTGCCACCCCGGTCACATACCCCACCAACCGCTTATCCCGGACCCGATCCTCGCGAGCGATCACCACCGCCTGCTCCACCCCAGCCACTGCGGCCAGCGCCGCCTGAACTTCACCCAGCTCGATGCGATACCCGCGAATCTTGACCTGCTCATCAGCACGCCCCACATACCGCAGCTGTCCATCAACAGCCCAACACACCAAATCCCCGGTGCGATACATCCGTGCGCCCACACCCCCGAACGGGCACGCCACAAACCGCGCCGCCGTCAACCCCGACCGACGCCAATACCCAACGCCCACACCGCGACCCGCAACATACAATTCTCCGACCACACCGGCAGGCACCGGCCGCAACCACCCGTCCAAGACAAACAGCGCCGCCCCCGCCACCGGCGAGCCGATCGGCGGGGCGCCCGACCCCGGCGTGAGCGGCGCGCTCAGTGCCACCCACATCGTGGTCTCGGTCGGACCGTATTCGTTGATCATCAACCGGCCGGGCCCCCACCGATCCACCACCTCGGCCGGGCACGGCTCGCCGCCCACCAACACCGTCACCGACCCCAACCCCTCCGGTGACAGCCCCGCCAGCGCAGACGGGGTTTGGCTGAGGACGCTGACGCGTTCGTTGACCAGTAGGTTATGCAAGTCCTCCGGTGAGTGAGTCGTCGACTCGGGCACCACGACCAGGCGACCACCGCGTAACAGGGCACCGAAAATCTCCCAGCCCGAGATGTCGAAGCTGTAGGAGTGCCATTGCGACCACACCCGGCCCGGCCCTGGCGGCAGGCCGACGTCCTCGAGCGAGTTGATGAGCTGGGTGACGTTGCGATGGGTGATCGCCACCCCTTTCGGGGTGCCGGTGGTGCCCGAGGTGTATATCAGATACGCCATATCCTCGGGCGCCGGTGCCGGCAACGCCACGGCGAGCTGGGTCGCGATCGCGGAATCGTGGACATCGATAACCCGCAACCCGTACCCGGCCAACCGCACCGCCAACCCGGCGGTGCTGAGCGCGGCCACCGGGGCCCCATCGTCGATCACGAACGCGATCCGCGCATCGGGATAGGCGGGGTCGATGGGCAGATACGCTGCCCCGGTCTTCATAAT
>NZ_VTZN01000312.1 GCF_008370645.1 Mycobacterium simiae | reverse complement strand
GCCGCGGTGAGGGGATCTCCCCAGAAGTCCTGGACGCTCTGCACGTGCTTGGGGTCGGCTCGCAACTTACGGATCAGGACGTCGTAATACTGGTGGGCCTCATCGCCCAGTGGTTGGGTGCCCTCCAGGATGATCATTGCCGAGCTGTCGGAGTTTCCCTCGTTAAACGCCTGGCCAATGCGTCTCATCGCCTCATACGACGGCGCATCTTTTGGGCTTAGCGACACCGAACGCTCTTGGCCGACCACTTCCAGCGAAGGGACGAAGACGCTTAGCGCAATGCACACCGCCAGCCAGCCCAGAATGATCGGCACAGCGAACCTGTGGATCAGTCTCGCGATCAACGGCTTTTCCGGGTGAGAACGGGTGTCGGCGTCGTTCGCATATTTGATCGTCACGCTGATTTAACCAAGCAGTAGGTGTAGGCGTTGACCTCGTTGGAAATCCGCTCGGCCTTGACCGTGCCATCGACGGTGATTCGGCAACCAATGCTGTTGCTATCGCCTTGAGCCACAAGGTTTCCCATTACTGCCGCCAAGTTTGTGGTGAAGTGCAAGGACCAAGGTAGCACCGCATTGTCGACCCGTTGCGGGTCGGCGTTGACATCGAAGTAGCTGATATCGGCGACCGTTCCGGGCGGTCCGAAGACTTCATAGGTGATCTGCTTAGGGTTGAAGGGCTTGCTGTCGAGGTTGCTATCGGAGTACGAGTCGCGCTTTTCAGACGCGAAGAAGCCACGAATCCGGTGCACCGTGAACCCGCCGACGACGATTACCGCCAGAATCACCAGCGCGATCCACGACCGCGACAGCATTTTGAAGATTTCTCGTTCCCTTCACCGGTTGGGGTTGCTAGGGGGCGGCTTTTCAAGCCCTGGTGAGCCCTGGTGAGCCCTGGTGAGCCCTGGTGAGCCCTGGCCAACATTGTCAACAGCGGCGCAACCTTGATCCGACGCAGTGCGAGGTGCCAGTACAACCAAGCCTTACCTAAGTAAATCACGAGGTCAATCGGCGACCCCTTTTCGGCGCCCGCGCGCCCCTCGTTGGTGTAACGCATATCACGTGCGTAAAGCACGCTACTCGGTCGGTTTAGCTCACGCAAATCACATGATGTGCGTTATCCTCTTACGGTGGCGCAACTCGCTTTCCAGCGCGCCCGCACCGAAGAAAACAAGCGCCAGCGGGCCGCGGCGCTGGTCGAAGCGGCACGTTCGCTGGCGATGGAGACCGGTGTCGCTTCGGTGACGTTGACTGCGGTCGCCGGCCGCGCCGGAATTCACTACTCGGCGGTACGCCGTTACTTCACGTCTCACAAGGAAGTTCTGCTGCACTTAGCCGCCGAGGGTTGGGTGCGCTGGTCGAAGACGGTGTGTGAGAGCTTGGGCGAACCGGGCCCGATGTCGCATTCGCGGGTGGCCGAGGCGTTGGCCAACGGTCTGGCGGCCGACCCGCTGTTCTGTGATCTGCTGGCAAACCTGCACCTGCATCTCGAACACGAAGTGGACGTCGACAGGGTGGTCGAAGTCAAGCGCACCAGTACCGCCGCCGGGGTTGCGCTCGCAGATGCGATCGAGAACGCCATTCCTGCGCTCGGGCGCTCTGGGGCCTTCGACATTCTGCTCGCTGCTTACTCTTTGGCGGCCACCTTGTGGCAGATCGCGCACCCGCCGGAACGGCTCAACGACGTCTATGCCGAAGAGCCCGACGTGCTGCCGCCCGAGTGGAACCTCGACTTCTCCGCCGCCCTTACCCGACTACTCACCGCGACCTGCGTCGGCCTCGCCGCCGGACCACCGTAGGCCAGTCCGGATGGACAACCTCAAGCGCAGATCACCACGGGCCAGAATCATCGCTAGGCCGCAGTTCCGCCGCCCCGCAGCGGTTGCGTATAACGTGCTTAGCGCACCAAAACATCGTATGGCATGGCGTCCTGAATTCGTCATGGTCGGGCCTGACGCAGGGTCACGCGATGGCTGAAGCATTCGAGCCGACGGTTCTGCTCCCGGCGAGCGGAAGGTGATTGGAGTGGCAAAGATTTCAGCTGCAAACGCGCTGAAGCGAATGTGGATTGCGCTCGTCATCGCGGTCGTGGTCGCGGTGGCGGGGTTCGTCGTCTATCGGCTCCGTAGCTTCTTCGGGTATCACGACCCGGGACCGATCACCAGCGGTATGGCGGATGAAGTCAAGCCCTTCAATCCCAAGCGCGTGGTTTACGAAGTGTTTGGTTCGCCCGGGAGCATCGCCAATGTCAACTATCTGGATATCGATGCCCAGCCTCAGCGCGCCAGTAACGTTCCGTTGCCGTGGACGCTTTCTGTCACCACGACGTTGTCGTCGGTCAGCGTCAACGTGGTGGCGCAGGGAAACGGTGACCAGATCGGCTGCCGGATAGTTGTGAATGGGGAAGTAAAGGATGAAAGGTCCGAAAGCGGAGTGAACCCTCAGACCTTCTGCATAGTGAAATCGAAATGAAAGATTTTCAGACGGCGGTGGAAGACCAGGTTGAAAGCACGACCGCCAACGAGGCCGGGAAGCATTCCTCGGCTGCGCGCTGGGTTCGCCGACTGGCTGTGCCGATCACTGTGTTTTGGCTGGCCCTCGCCGCAGCTCTGACCATTTTCGTCCCATCCCTGGAGCGGGTCGGAAAAGACCATTCCGTGGCATTGAGCCCCAAGGACGCCGAATCGCTGGTGGCGATCAAGCGGATTGGCAAGGTTTTCCAGGAGTTCAACAGCGATAGCGCAGTCATGGTCGTGCTGGAGGGCGATCGACCGCTGGGTGATGAAGCCCATCTGTACTACAACGAGCTGATCCGGAAGCTTTCCGCGGACACGCGGCATGTTCAGCACATCCAGGATTTCTGGGGTGATCCGTTGACCGCGGCGGGGTCGCAAAGCCC
>NZ_VTZN01000311.1 GCF_008370645.1 Mycobacterium simiae | reverse complement strand
TTGCAGCAGGCTCCGGTCGCGCCGGGGGTGTCGGCTGAGCGAAGCGATGATGGGGTTGGGTTTGGGTTGGTGGTGTGGCCGGTGTCGGCGCGGACTGCTGCGGCGTTGGGTGCGCAGGCGGAGCGGTTGCATCAGCATTTGGTTGGTCATCCGGATTTGGATTTGACTGATGTGGCTTTCAGTTTGGGCTGCACCCGTGCGCATCATTCGTATCGGGCGGTGATCACGGGGTCGGTGGCCGCAGCTGATCCGCGGAAAGATTTGTTGGATGCGTTGGATGCGCTGCGTGGTGGTGAGCCTCATCCGCAGCTGACTCGGCATCATTATTTGGCTCATCTGCGTGGTAAGACGGTGTTCGTTTTACCTGGTCAGGGTGGGCAGTACCTGGGTATGGGGCGTGCGCTTTATGCACAGCATCGGGTGTTTGCTGACATGGTTGATGCTTGTGATGAGGCGTTGGGTCCGATTACGGGGTGGTCGGTGCGGGAGGTGTTGTGTCAGGGTTCGGGGGCTCCGGCGTTGGAGCGGGTGGATGTGGTTCAGCCGGTGTTGTTCACGATGATGGTGTCGTTGGCTGAGGTGTTGGGCCACTACGGCGTTGTCCCGGAGGCGGTGATCGGTCATTCTCAGGGTGAGATCGCCGCGGCCTATATCGCTGGGGTGTTTTCGTTGCCCGAGGCGGCCAAGGTGGTGGCGCTGCGCAGTCAGGCGTTGAGCGTGCTCGGTGGTGCCGGGGGGATGGCGTCGGTGTTGCTGGATGCTGAGCAGTTGCGTTCACGTCTGCGGCCGTGGGGGCAGGCGTTGAGCATCGCGGCGATCAACGGCCCCTCGCACACCATCGTCAGTGGTGAGCCCGGCGCGCTGGAGCAGTTCAGCGCGGCGTGTGAGGGTGATGGTGTCCATGTCCGGGTGATCGCGGTGGATTACGCCTCGCATTCTGTTCAGGTTGAGCCGCTGCGGGAGCGGCTGCTGGCCGAGTTGGCTGATTTGCAGCCGGCGCCGGCGCGTATTCCGTTGTATTCGACGGTGGGAGAGGCGCTTTCGGTGGATGCCTTAGATACCACCAAGATGGATGCCGAGTATTGGTATCGCAATCTGCGTGAGCCGGTGCAGTTTTATGACGCGGTGGTCGAGCGTTTGGCCGCTGGTGAGTGTACGTTTGTGGAGTTGTCCCCGCATCCGGTGTTGGCTCCGGCGATTGCTGACACGTTGGCCCAGACGTCGGGGCGTCATCAGTCCGCGGTGGTCCCCACGTTGCATCGGGAGCGGCCCGATCAAGACGCTCTGGCGACGGCGTTGGCTCAGCTGCACAATCATGGTCACAGCCCGTCGTGGTCGGCGCTGTATCCGCATGCGCGCACCGTGGACCTGCCTACCTATCCCTTCCAACACCGCTCCTACTGGCTGGCGCCCACCGCGACCGGTGACGCTTGCGGGCTCGGCCTGGACCCTGCAGAGCATCCCTTGTTGAGCGCGGTCGCTACCCTGGCCGGCCAGGACCAGTTCGTGGTCAGCGGGCGGCTATCCCTTAGCGTTGAGGGTTGGCTGGTCGGGCATCAAGTCAACGACACCGTGGTGTTCCCGGCGGCGGGGTTCATTGAGGTGCTGTTGCGGGCTGGTGAGTTGAGCGGTTGCCCGGCGATCGATGAGCTGATCTTGCATGCTCCTGTGGTTTTGTCGGGTGAAGCGCCGACCGATCTGCAGATTGTGGTGCAGGCCCTTGATGAGCAGGGGCGGCGAGCGGTTAGCGTGCATTCGCGCACTGGCGGGCAGTCTGGGGTGTGGATGTTGCATGCTAGTGGGGCGTTAAGTGCTGATCAGCCCGCAGCTGAGGTCTCGCCCCTGGCGGCACCGGGGGTGGAAGGCATTGACCAGGACGACTTCTATGACCGGCTGGCCCAGCGGGGTTACCGTTACGGTGGTCCATTTCGGTCGCTGCAGGGCATCGGTGCTGACCCGGTTCGGCCCGAGGTTGTCCATGCCGAGGTGGCGTTGCCCGCCGGCGCCGACGTGGCCGGCTACGGTATCCATCCGGCTCTGCTGGATGGCGCCTTGCATCCGTTGGTCTCGGTGCTGGAGGGTTCCGGTGGGGCCGACTCGGGATCGCTCAAGCTTCCGTACGTCTTTAGCGGGGTCAGTCTGTATGCCACCGCGGCCACCCAGCTGCATGTCGAGCTGACCCGTACCGGTGAGGACACCGTTGCTCTGCGGGCGACCGATCCCACCGGTGCGCCGGTGATCACTATCAGTGCGGTGACGTTGCGCGCGGTCTCCGACCAGATCGGCGGGTCGGCCCCGACTACGCGGACATCGGACAGCTTGTTCGAGTTGACTTGGCTGTCGCTGCCTGACTTGCCCGCTTCGTCCGGCTCCTTGGCAACCGAAGGACCGGTGTGGGCGGTATGCGCCGATGCCCCCGAGCAGCTGTCGGCTGCTCTGGCCGACGGGATGGTCCACACCGACCTAGCTAGCCTGACCCCATGCCCGCAGTTGGTGATCTGGCAATTAGCCCGGCCAGCGGAGCAGGCAGCAGCCGAGAGTGATCCGCTGCAGCGAGTCCATGTTTTGACCCGCCAGGTTTTGGCCCAGCTGCAGAGCTGGCTGGCCCGGCCCGACACCGCCACCACCCGACTGATGATCATCACCTGCCACGCCGTGACCACCAGCGTCTACGATCGAGCCCCCGATCTAGCGCACGCCGCAGCGTGGGGCCTGCTCCACAGCGCGCAACAAGAGCGACCCGACCGGATCATTTTGCTCGACACCGATGACACCGCCGCCAGCAACGACAACCTGCTGGTCGTGGCCTCCACGCCGCCGGCCGGTGAGCCGCAGCTGGCCCTGCGCAACGGTGTCGTCCACATCCCCCGCCTGGCCCGCACGGCGAGCCTGACCCCACCTGA
>NZ_VTZN01000310.1 GCF_008370645.1 Mycobacterium simiae | reverse complement strand
CCCGGGCCTGCTGGGCTTTGCCCCCACCGACAGCATCGTGGCCATCATGCTGCGCGACGACCCCACCCACGGCCTGCACGTGCGGTGCGCGATCCGCTTCGATGTCACCGTCACCACCGAGGAGGCCGCCCACTTCCCCGCCACCTGCAGCCTGCGCGCCGCTGACAACGCCGCGGCCGTCCTGATCGCCGTCTGCGACCAGCGCCACGACGGGCACGCCCGCGACCTGCTCAACGCGCTGCGCGACGCCCTGCACACCGCCGGAATCCGCGTGTTGCGCCGCCTGTATGCCCGCGACGCCACCGAGCCCGGCCAGTGGCTCGACGCCGACACCGGCGACTACGGCGACACCTACCCCTACACCGATTCCGTCCTGACCGCACAGCTGGTCCACACCGGCGAACGGGTGCGCGCCAGCCGCGCCGAACTGGAAGCCGAGTTCGGCCCCCTGCCCCCCGCACCACCTGTCGAGGTCGGAGATCACGGCGAGCTGGTCACCAGCACCGCCCGCGACATCGCCGACGCGATCGCCGGCGCGCCGACCACCAGCCCCACCCTGGCCACCCGCGCCGGCATCGTCATCACCGCACACCCCGCGCTGCGCGACGCGATGCTGTGCCTGGCGATCGACAACCCGCACGCCGGGGCCGACCTGTGGACGCACCTCGGGCGCCGGCTGCGGGGCCGGCATCGCACCGAAGCGCTCACCGTGGCCGCCGCCTGCCTGGTCCTGGCCCGCGAGACGGTACGCGCCGGCATCGCCCTGGACGCCGCGCTCGACGAAGCCGAGGCCACCCACACCCCGACTCCCCGGCTCGCCGTCATGCTGTCCACCGCGCTGCGGGCGGGGATACCGCCGTCCACGCTCCGCCACACCCTCCTCGACGGCCTGGACCGCACCGCGCAGCCCGACCCGGCGCCGCCCGCGGACTGACCGGCCGCACCCTGCGGGCCCCGGCCAGCTCTGCACACGCAGCGTTGGTCGGGGCCCCTTTTTTCTTCCGGCCCGACCACCGCACGTCCCGCAGCACACCGGCGCACAGGCCGCCAGGTGCCGGCGGGCGCAGCCCTGCTCATCGATGGGGAGGGTGGGTGAGCGCGCGAAGTTCCAGTCGCGGGATCTAGGGACCCGTGCTGACTGCGGCGTAGCCGTGCAACTTCCCGCTCGCGGGCGGCGGTTGGCTATGGGCACTCTCCATTGTGAACCAGGAAGCAATGCGGGCACGTTTGCTCGGGCTTCTCGGATCGGGGCGCGGCGTTGGCACCGAGATGGACATCACCTAGCGGTGTGAGTTTGACGGAAGGGTCGATCTGCCGAAGCTGAATCAATCGGGTCATGATGTGCTGATGCAGCTCGGGGGACGGCCTGTAGTTGAGAACCTCCCGGTAGATCGCGGCCTGGGCCTCGGAGTCGGACGGCGCGGGCACGAGTTCGTCGTCCAGCGTTAAGCGCACCAGCCTACGCACATAGGCGATGCTGTCGGCGCGGCACGGCTCACCCGCGGCGTCGGCCTCCTGCGCCATCTCACTGTCGGTGAGCCCGCGTTTCATCCCGCTGAGCACCTTGGCGTAGCGGGTTCGTTGGTGGCTGACCAGAATCTGCTCCATCTCTGCTCGGAACGGATTCGGCTCGGGCACGTCCGTGTCGTCGGTGTCAGCAGTGCGGGCGCGGGCCTTGTTCACCACCGCCTGCGTGAACAATCCACTTGCGGCGTAGTTGACCACAAGTGTTCGGTGGTCAGGTCCGGTCGGCCACGCTCGTGCGCCAGCGTGACGACTCTCCTCGGCAGGGTGCTCCGGGTCCACCAACCGGCGCGCGGTTTCCACCGCCCCGTGCTCGCTGTCGGCGGGCTGGTCGTGGATCACGTCGCCCACGCGCAGCTCGTCGGCGCGGATCTGGCCGCCCACCACGCCAGATTGACGATCTGGTGGCGCTGCACCCTGCGCGGCAGCTATGCCGATAGCGACCTCGTATTGGAGAGCGGGGTCAACCATCAAATGCATGCCCAGCTCGGTGATCCTGCCGTCGCGTGGATGCCAGGCGCGGTTTGGGTAGGTACGTCCCAGGAGTGGGTCGAGTGCGTCGATTGTCTGCTTCCACAGGTTCAGCCAGTTCCTGCGTGGGCCGACGACGAAGGACAGTTCGAGCCGGACCGGGCCGGCTGGCAGTTCTGCTGCCCCAGCGATGGCGGCGTAGATCTGCTCCTTGAAGGCGACAGTCGATGCCGATGCGGTCGTTCTCGCGACCAGCACTTCTGCCGGCGGACGTTTCTCGCGGGCAGCCTCGATCCGCACGAACGACTGCTCGCAGTGCCGCTTCGTGCACCAGACCGACACCAGGCCGGTGTCCTGCAGGTCACGGGCGAGGGGGTAGGCATAGTTGTCGAGGTCCGCCATGTCGAGGAGATCCCGTCCAGGTGGCAGACCGACATCGAGTCGCAGTGCCCACGGCCCGTCTACCCGTGATGCAGCCAGCAGTGATCTGGTGTCGTCGAGATAGGCCCGCAGCCGAACTTGATCCGGATGATCGGCCTTTTCCCACGACGCGAGCCGAGGCACGGCCTTCAGCTGTTGGGTGTTGTTGTCGGGACGGGCATACCAGCGCATCGGCCCAAGGTAACGCTGCGCACCGACATTTGGGTTTCGGTGAGTGCCCGCGGACGGCCGCGGGCTGTTCAGCCGTGCTGCGGCGTGCGCCCCGCGGCGGCACCGCGTCGCAGCCGGCTGCTGCTTGGGCACGTCGAGAACATCTCCAGACGTGCCGTCCGTGACCAAACCGTTGAGACCCACGCCAGAACGGACGAACCCGGTCCGCCCAGCTCTCCGACCCGCAGGGTGCGGCGCGGACCGTCCCGATGTGTCTCGACTCCCGGCCCTGCGACTCAGCGAGTGCGGCGACACCCGCCGGCGGCCGCGTAATCCGTAGCCCCTCACCTTCTTTGCCTGTCAGCGGGGTGCCCAGTGTGACCGGCCG
>NZ_VTZN01000031.1 GCF_008370645.1 Mycobacterium simiae | reverse complement strand
GCCGCCGGCCCCGCCTTTTCCGCCGGCGCCACCCGCGACGCCGGGGTCACCGTTGGTGGCGGTGCCGCCGTCGGCGCCGTTGCCTCCGGCGGTGCCGTTGCCGCCGTTGCCGCCGGTGCCGCCGGTGCCGCCGATGCCGGTGCTACCCGCCTGGCCGCCATTGCCGAAACCTGCGGCGCCGCCGCTGCCAGGCGCGCCGCCGTTGCCGCCGTTGCCGCCCTCGCCACCAGCTCCGCCGCCGGCGACGCCGATGGCGCCGTTGCCGCCGGTGCCGCCGGTGCCGCCAGGTCCACCTTGGCCGCCTTTACCGGCAACGCCGCCCGCGATGGCGGCTCCTCCGGTTCCGCCTTGGCCGCCTTGGCCGCCCGCAAAGCCGGCAATACCGTTGTCACCGGGATTCGCGCCGTTGCCGCCGGCAGCGCCGTTGCCGCCGGTGCCTCCGGTGCCGCCGGTGCCCCCGGCGCCGAAGCCGCCGGCCAGGCCGGCAGTGGTGAGAAGCCCGGGAGCGCCAGCCGCCCCGCCGGCACCGGCGGCGCCGCCAGTTCCACCGGTGCCACCGGTACCTGCGGCGATCATGGTGGTGCCGTTGCCACCGGCACCTCCGCTGCCACCGGTTCCGCCCTGGCCTCCGAGGCCGCCCGCCCCGCCGTGGCCGAACAGCACCGGCCCACCGCCTCCACGGCCCCCGGCGCCGCCGCTGCCGCCTAGACCGCCACTGCCGCCGGCGTCGCCGGGGCCGGCCGCGGCCGCCCCGGGGGCACCGTCGCCGCCTTGGCCACCTGCGCCGCCGTCGCCGCCGTTCATGAACAATCCGCCGGAACCACCGTTACCGCCGGTTCCGCCTGCTCCGGCGGCGCCCCCGCCACCCGTACCGGCGGCCCCGACTCCACCCTTGCCGCCGGCTCCGCCGGCGCCGATCAGCCACGCGCTGTTCCCGCCGTCGCCGCCGTGCCCGCCGGTGCCGCCGCTGGAACCGCCCATGCCACCAGGCCCGCCGCCGCCCCCGCCGCCGATCAGCCAGGCACCGTTGCCGCCGTTGCCGCCGGTGCCGCCCGTTCCACCGCCGGCGGCGCCCACGCCGCCGATGCCGCCCGTGCCGCCGCCGCCCAACAGCAGCCCGCCGTTGCCGCCGTTGCCGCCTTTGGCGCCGCCCGCACCGCCGGCGCCCCCGGCGCCCCCGCTACCCCACAGTCCGGCCGACCCGCCGTTGCCACCGGCCTGTCCCGCGGCGCCTGGGGCGCCGTTGCCGCCGTTGCCGAAGAGCCACCCGCCGTCGGCGCCGTTGCCGCCGGGTGTGGTCGCATTGGCGCCGTTGCCGATGAGCGGGCGGGACAGCACAGTTTGGGCCGGCGCGCTCACCGCGTTGATGGCCAATTGCAGCGGGGATGCGTTGACCGCCTCGGCGGCGGCATACGACCAGGCGCCCTCGTTAAGAGTTTGCGCGAACTGGCTATGAAAGGCCGAGACCCGGCGGGCCAGGGTCTGGTAGGCCACGGCGTGCCGGGAGAACAATGCGGCGACGGCCGTCGACACCTCGTCGGAGCCGGCGGTTGCCACCGCTGTCGTCGCGCCCGCCGCTGCCGCGTTGGCCGCCGTGATCGACGAGCCGATACTAGCCAGGTCCGCAGCGAGCGCGGTCATCGACTCTGGGGCAGCAAGGAGATACAACATCCGGCACCTCGCACTGGCTAGAAGGCGACCTGGTTAACTGCTAGACGCGGATCGTAGCTCGATTGCGGCACTTCAGCTGATGATTCCGGCGAAGTACCCGCGCAACCCGGAGACCAGTTCTCCAAGCCGTTACCGCCGAATCGACCACACGGGATCGCCGCAGTCCAACGCTTGGGCGGAAAGCTCTCGCTTGAGCACCTTATAGGTCATGGTGCGGGGCAGCGCCGCGCTCACCCGGATGTACGACGGCCACTGCTTGGGGCCAAGGTCGGGTTGCTCGGCCAGAAATGCCCGGAACGTGGCGGGATCGAAGTCGGTGCCCGGTGTCATCACGACCGCGGCCATCACCTGATCGCCCACCACCGGATCGGGTATTGGGTAGACCGCGACCTCGGCGGCGCCGGGATAGCGCAGCAGCACCCGTTCGATAGGTGCCGTGCCGAGATTCTCACCGTCTACCCGCATCCAATCGCCCAACCGGCCAGCAAAATAGGCATAGCCTGCCTCGTCGCGATAGGCCAGGTCGCCGCTGTGGTAAACGCCGCCTGCCATCCGCTCGGCTGCGGCGGCGTCGTCGTTGTAATAGCCCTCGAAGCGCCCGGGCCCGGCGGAGTTGACCAGCTCGCCGACCACGCCGGGCGGACACTGCGCACCGGTCTCGGGGTCGACGATGGCGATACCCTCCGGCAACGGGCCCAGCGCCTCCGCCGGGGTGTCGCGTGTACGGCTGATCGCCACCCCACCTTCGGTCGAGCCGAACCCGTCCACCACGACACACCCGAACCGCCCGCCGAAACGCACCACATCACCGGGGACCCCCTCGTTACCGTACACGGCCCGCAGCGGGTTATCCGCGTCGTCGGGTTGCTCTGGTGTAGCAAGCACATACGACAAGGGCTTGCCGACATAGTTGGCGTAAGTCGCGCCGTATCGGCGAATGTCGGCCAAGAACTGAGAGGCAGAAAACTTGCGCCGCAACGCCATTGAACCCTGGCAGGCCGCTGCCACCGCCCATCCGACCAAGACCGCGTTGGAATGGACCAACGGCATCGACACATAGCAGACGTCGTCGCGTCCCAGACCGAAGCGCTGACTCATCGCCATCCCGGCGACCGCGACCTTGCTGTGGCTGCACATCACCGCTTTGGGCTCACCGCTGGTACCCGAGGTGTAAATCAACATGAAAAGGTCTGTCGGCAAGGCTGATTGAAATCTCAGTTCCGCGTTATGTTGTGCGGCAACCTCTTCAGACCATGCGGCGGATTCGATGTTCACGTGCTCAATACCATCGAGCACCGCAGCCGATGCCGAGTCAGCCAACACAACCTGACAATCGGCGTGCCCGATGTCGCGGGCCAGTGCGGCACCGCGCCGCACCGGGTTAAGGCCTACCGGAACAATGCCCGACATCCCAGCCGCGACCAGAATCGCTGAAAAGGCGGGCGTGTTCTGCAGCAGCACACCCACGTGCGGTGGACGGGCCGGGTCCAGACGCGCGCGTAACGCGGCAGCGACCGAGGCACCCTGCTGGATGTGGTCGCTCCAACTGGTGAAGGAGTCCTCGAAATAGACCCCCCGGTCAGCGATGTCAGCCAGCGGAACCAGCAGCTGGGTGACGGTGGGATCAACCACGGCTAGGCGGGGGTCTCCGCGAGCTCGCGGCCGATCTGGCGTAATTGCCCGGTGGCGCCGCCCAGAGCGAACTCGGTTGCTTTGGCCGCCAAGAAATACCGGTGCACCGGATGGTCGGTGTCCACGCCCACGCCGCCATGGATGTGCACGATCGTGTGGGCCACCCGATGTCCGGCGTCGGCGGCCCAGAATGCCGCGGACGCGACGTCGATCTCGGCGGGAAGATCTTCGGCGACCCGCCAAGCTGCCTGGGTGAGCGTCAGCCGTAGCCCCTTGACGTCGATGTAGCTATCAGCCAGCCGCTGGCCGACAGCTTGAAAGCTGCCGATCGGTCGGTCGAATTGCTCGCGGGTGCGGGCGTATTCGGCCGTCATCTGCAATCCGCGCTCGAGCACTCCGAGTTGAAATGCGCTGCGGCCCAGGGTGTATGTCGTGCGCAGCCAGGCGATGGCCCCGCCGCTGCCAACTCGGCGCGAGGCAGCCACCGCAACACCGTCCAGGGTTAGATGGCCGACACTGCCCAGGCTCGTGGTATGCAGAGCTGTCATGCTAACCCCGGGGTCATCGGCGGCGACCAGGAAAACGGCTGCGCCGGAATCGGTTTCGGCGGGAACCAGGAAAGCGTCAGCGACTGGCCCATAGCTCACCTGGGTGCGGGTACCGGTGAGGTGGACGCCGTCGTCGGCCGGGGTGGCCCGCACCGGACCCTCGCCCATCTCACCGTCAAGCGCGACGGTCAGGATTTTCTGGCCGCTCACTGCCGGCACACCCCAGCCTTGCTGCAGTTCCTCGGGACCAAACCGGGCCAGCGCGCCGGCCCCTAGCACCACCGACTCCAGATACGGCACGGCGGCCAGCTGGCGACCCAGCGCCACCAGGATGGCCACCTGTTCGAGCACCCCGAACCCGTCGCCGCCCACCGATGACGCAGCGGCGCTGGTCAAGATGTCGGCCTCGACGAGCTTGCCCCATAGCGCCCGGTCGAAACGTTGATCCAGCTTGTCCAGCTCGCGCTGGTGCTCCGGCGTGCATACCGCGTCAACGATGGTGTCCACCAGACCGCCCAGGTCGGTGGCCGCCTCGGTTGTCGAGAAATCCATCAGTAGCCCTTCGTCAGTTAGGTCAGCGGTTGGCTCGGGGCAGACCCAGCGCGACCATGCCGATGATGTCGCGTTGGACTTCGTTGGTCCCGCCGCCGAACGTCAGGATCAGGCAGGCCCGGTGCATCCGCTCCACCCGGCCGCGCAGCAAAGCGCCAGGTGAGTCCTGACGCAGCGTCGCCGCGGTACCCAGTACTTCCATCAGCAGCCGGTAGGCCTCGGTGGCCAGCTCGGTCCCAAAAACCTTGGCGGCCGACGCATCTGCCGGCGAGGGGGCGTCGTCGTGCGATGAGGCGAGCTCCCAGTTGATCAGCTTGAGCACCTCGGCTTTGGCGTGCACCCGGGCCAGGTTGAGCTGCACCCACTCGGCGTCGATGAGCCGGGCGCCGGCGGCGTCCTTGGTGTTTTGCGCCCACTCCCGAACCTCGCGCAGGGCCACGAAGATCGGCGCCGACGACACCAGTGCGACCCGCTCGTGGTTGAGCTGGTTGGTCACCAGCTTCCAGCCGCCGTTCTCCGCGCCGACCCGGTTGGTCACCGGCACCCGCACGTCGGTGTAGTAGGTCGCGCTGGTGTCGGGGCCGGCCATGGTGTGCACCGGTGTCCAGGAAAAGCCGTCGGCGGTCGTCGGCACGATCAGCACTGAGATCCCGCGGTGCTTCTTGGCCTCGCTATTGGTGCGCACCGCCAGCCAGACATAGTCCGCGTACTGGATCAGGCTGGTCCACATCTTCTGGCCGTTGATGACGTAGTCGTCGCCGTCGCGGACGGCGGTGGTGCGCAGGTTGGCCAAGTCGGTGCCGGCGCCAGGTTCGGAGTAGCCGATCGAGAAGTGCAGGTCGCCGGCCGCGATTTTGGGCAGAAAAAATTGCTTTTGCTCATCGGTGCCGTAGGTCATGATGGTGGGCGCCACGCTGTTGATGGTCAGAAACGGCACCGGGGCACCCGCGATGGCGGCTTCGTCGGTGAAGATCAGCGAGTCCATCGGCGAGCGGTCCTGGCCGCCGTACTCTTTAGGCCAGCTCAGGGTCAGCCAGCCGTCCTTGCCCATCTGGGCGACCGTCTCCCGATAGGCGTCCCCGACGCCGTATTCGCCCTGGACCGCGCTGAGCGCCTCACGCCGCTCCGGCGTCATCAAAGTGGTGAAGTATGACCGCAGCTCACGGCGCAGCTCTTCCTGCTCTGGGGTGTAACTAATGCGCATCTCTGCCGCCTTCGGTCCATATTCGAGTCGCTAGCCGCGACGTGCCATCCGTCAGCCCCGGTAACAGACGCGAACGGCTACCCAATTCGTTCTCCCGGTTGTAACACGTTCTAGTCTGGGAATCCAGCGACCGTTTCGTCAGTCGCGTTACCGCCTTATGGTGGTGCCAGGCAGTGGTCGACTGCTGGACCGGGTACTGGACATGTTCGAGGAGGGTGCCGTGCGAGTGAAGGTGGACCGTGACCGGTGTGAAGGTAACGCGGTGTGCGTCGGAATTGCCCCCGATATCTTCGACCTGGACGACGAGGAATATGCCGTGGTGAAGCTTGACCCCATACCGGCCGGTCAAGAGGAGCTGGCCGAGCAGGCCATCGCCGAATGCCCACGAGCCGCCCTCATGCGTGAGGACTAAGGCAACCGCGTAGCTGAGCAAGCGGAACTAGAGGTATTCATAATTGACTAGGCTTGATGGCCCGCTAGCGGGTGACAGCATGGATGCGACCGATCTGTCCGGCAAGGTCGCGGCGGTAACCGGGGCAGCCGCGGGGTTGGGGCGTGCTGAGGCGATAGGCCTGGCCAGGCTCGGCGCCACCGTCGTTGTCAACGACATCGGCACCGCTTTGGATAACTCTGACGTCCTCGACGAAATCAGCGCGATGGGCGTGAAGGCGGTCGCGGTGGCCGGCGATATCAGCCAGCGCGCAACCGCCGACGAGGTCGTCGCAACCGCCGACCGGCTGGGCGGGCTAGACGTCGTCGTCAACAACGCCGGCATCACCCGCGACCGGATGCTGTTCAACATGACCGACGACGACTGGGATCAGGTCATCGCAGTGCATCTGCGCGGGCACTTCCTGCTCACCCGCAACGCGGCGACGTACTGGCGCGCCAAGGCCAAAGAAGCCATGGATGGCTCGGTATACGGCCGGCTCATCAATACCTCGTCGGAGGCGGGGCTGGTGGGCCCGGTGGGGCAGGCCAACTACGGCGCCGCCAAGGCGGGCATCACCGCGCTCACCTTGTCCGCGTCGCGAGCACTGGGACGTTACGGCGTGTGCGCCAACGCCATCTGTCCGCGTGCTCGGACCGCGATGACCGCCGACGTTTTCGGTGCCGCGCCCGATCCAGAAGACGGTGGAATCGACCCGTTGTCGCCGGAGCACGTGGTCGCCCTGGTGCAGTTTTTGGCGTCACCGGCAGCCGCGGACGTCAACGGTCAGCTGTTCATCGTGTACGGCCCGCAGGTGACTCTGGTGGCGGCGCCGACCGTGGAGCATCGCTTCAGCGCTCACGGCTTGGTGTGGGAGCCCGCTCAATTGAGTGCCACCTTGCGGGACTACTTTGCTGGCCGGGACCCAGATCACAACTTTTCGGCCACCGGCTTGATGAGCTCATAGGAGTATCTGGGCGGCGCCAACGAGCGCCGTCAGCGGGTAGAACCTGTGTCAGAACGGCTGCGCGATACAGGGCCTAACCAGCCAAATTAACGTGTTCGCCACAGAAATGTCGTTGATTGACACGGCTAAGTTGTTCTGAGTTAGTATGAGCCGGCTCACAAGCAGTCGGGTGCGGACCCGGGGCGGGCCCGGGGGACACACCGGCTTCGCCGCCTAGCAGACGGGGGAACCAAGTTGATCCAACAGCTTGCGGTTCCGGCCCGGGCCGTTGGTGGCTTCTTCGAGATGTCGATGGATACCGCGCGCGCTATGTTCCGGCGGCCGTTTCAGTTTCGCGAGTTCTTGGATCAAACCTGGATGGTTGCTCGCGTTTCGCTGGTCCCGACGCTGCTGGTCTCCATTCCGTTCACGGTGTTGGTGGCGTTCACCCTTAACATCCTGCTGCGTGAGATCGGCGCCGCCGACCTGTCTGGCGCCGGAACGGCATTCGGCACCATCACCCAGCTGGGTCCGGTGGTGACGGTGCTGGTGGTGGCCGGTGCTGGCGCCACGGCAATCTGCGCCGATTTGGGTGCCCGCACCATCCGCGAGGAGATCGACGCGATGCGGGTGCTGGGCATCGACCCGATCCAGCGCCTGGTCGTGCCCAGGGTATTGGCGTCCACGCTGGTGGCGTTGCTACTCAACGGTTTGGTGTGCGCCATCGGCCTGTCCGGTGGCTACGTGTTTTCCGTTTTCCTACAGGGCGTCAACCCCGGTGCGTTCATCAACGGGCTGACCGTGCTCACCGGGTTGCGCGAGTTGGTGCTGGCCGAAGTCAAGGCGCTGCTGTTCGGGGTGATGGCCGGGCTGGTCGGCTGCTATCGCGGGCTGACCGTCAAGGGCGGGCCCAAGGGTGTCGGGAATGCGGTCAACGAAACCGTCGTCTACGCATTTATTTGCCTCTTCGTGATCAACGTGGTCATGACCGCCATCGGCGTACGAATCTCGGCGAAGTGAGCACCCGGTGAGCTATGACGCCACGCTCCGCTTTCGCCGGCTCATGTCCCGGCTGCAGGGGCCGGTCGATAACTTCGGCGAGCAGGCGTTGTTCTACGGCGAAACCATGCGTTACGTCCCCAACGCCATCACGCGATACCGCAAAGAAACGGTCCGTCTGGTCGCCGAGATGACCTTGGGCGCAGGGGCGCTCGTCATGATCGGCGGCACGGTCGGGGTCGCGGCTTTCCTGACCCTGGCGTCCGGCGGGGTCATCGCGGTGCAGGGGTACTCCTCGCTGGGCGACATCGGTATCGAGGCGCTGACCGGCTTCCTGTCGGCTTTCTTGAATGTACGTGTGGTTGCGCCGGTGATTGCCGGCATCGCGCTGGCGGCCACCATCGGCGCGGGAGCCACCGCTCAGCTCGGTGCCATGCGGGTGTCCGAGGAGATCGACGCGGTCGAATGCATGGCGGTGCACTCGGTGTCCTACCTGGTGTCCACCCGGCTCATCGCCGGCCTGGTGGCCATCGTCCCGCTGTATTCGCTGTCGGTGTTGGCAGCCTTCTTCGCCGCCCGCTTCACCACGGTGTTCATCAACGGTCAGTCCGCGGGTCTATATGACCACTACTTCAATACCTTCCTGATCCCCTCAGACTTGTTGTGGTCGTTCGCCCAGGCCATCGTGATGTCCATCGCTGTGATGCTGGTGCACACCTACTACGGCTACAACGCCAGCGGCGGGTCGGTCGGCGTCGGGGTGGCCGTCGGTCAGGCGGTACGCACGTCACTGATCGTGGTGGTAGTCATTACGCTGTTCATCTCACTCGCCGTCTACGGCGCATCCGGCAACTTCAACCTCTCTGGATAGGACTCGATAGGACCATGGCAGGCGGATCGCGACGCACCAGCGTGCGGGTGGCGGCGGCGCTGCTGGCCGGCCTGCTGGTGGGTTCAGCGGTCTTGACGTATCTGTCCTACACCTCGGCGTTCACCCCGACCGACACCGTCGTTGTCTCCTCGCCGCGGGCCGGGCTGGTGATGGAGAAGGGCGCCAAGGTCAAGTATCGCGGCATCCAGGTCGGCACCGTGGAGGAGATCAGCTACAGCGGCGACCAGGCGCGGCTGCGGCTGGCGATCAGAAGCGCCGAGATGCACTTCATCCCGTCCAACGCCACGGTGCATATCGCCGGAAACACCATCTTCGGCGCCAAGTCGCTGGAATTCATTCCACCTAAGACGCCGTCGCCGACTTCGCTGCGTCCGGATGCTCGGGTGGAGGCCGCGCAGGTGCAGCTCGAAGTCAACACGCTGTTCCAATCCCTCATCGACCTATTACACAAGATCGACCCGGTCGAATTGAACGCAACGCTGTCCGCCCTGTCCGAAGGCCTGCGCGGGCATGGCGACGACCTGGGCGCGCTGTTGTCGGGACTAAATACCCTGGCACGCCAAGCCAACCCGAAGCTGCCCGCCCTGCAGGAAGATTTCCGCAAGCTGGGCCTGGTGACCAACGTCTACGCCGACGCCGCGCCCGACCTCAATACCGTGTTCGACAATTTGCCGACCATCAACAAGACCGTGGTAGACCGGCAGAGCGATCTGAACACCACCTTGCTGGCCACGATCGGCCTGGCCAACAACGCCTACGAGACACTGGCGCCGGCCGAGCAGAACTTCATCGACGCCATCAACCGGCTGCGGGCCCCACTGAAAGTAGCCTCCGACTACTCGCCGGAATTCGGCTGCCTGTTCGCCGGGATTGCGCGTGGCATCAAAGAATTCGCCCCACTGATCGGCGTCCGCAAGGCGGGCCTGTTCACTTCGTCGAGCTTCGTGTTGGGCGCGCCGGCGTATACCTACCCGGAGAGCCTGCCGATCGTCAACGCCTCCGGCGGCCCGAACTGTCGCGGCCTGCCCGACATCCCGACCAAGCAAAACGGGGGCTCGTTCTACCGGGCGCCGTTCCTGGTCACCGACAACGCTTACATCCCCTACGAACCGTTCACCGAGTTGCAGGTCGACGCGCCCTCGACACTGCAGTTCTTGTTCCACGGCACCTTCGCCGAACGAGACGACTTCTGATGGCCGCGGGGGGTGTGCCGTCGCACCGCTCGATGGTGATCAAGGTCAGCATCTTCGCGGTGGTCATGTTGCTGGTGGGTGCCGCGCTGGTCGTAGTGTTCGGTGACTTCCGGTTTGGCCCGACGAACGTCTATCACGCGACCTTCACCAACGTCTCGCGGCTGAAGGCGGGCCAAAAGGTGCGCATCGCCGGGGTGCCGGTCGGTTCGGTGAAGGCCGTCAAGCTCAATCCGGACAACACCATCGACGTGGCGTTCGCGATCGACCGCAGCTACACGGTGTACTCGTCGACGCGGGCGGTGATCCGCTACGAAAACCTGGTCGGCGACCGGTATATGGAGATCACCTCGGGGCCAGGTGAGCTGCGCAAATTGCCGCCCGGCGGCACCATCAACGCCCAGCACACCCAGCCTGCGCTGGATCTCGACGCGCTGCTCGGCGGCCTGCGGCCGGTGCTCAAAGGTCTCGATGCCGACAAGGTGAACACGCTGACTAGCGCCGTCATCGAGTTGCTGCAGGGCCAGGGTGGAGCGTTGTCCGACGTGCTGGCCGACACCAGCGCCTTTTCGACGGCGCTGGGCCGACGTGACCAGCTGATCGGCGACGTGATCAACAACCTCAACGCGGTGTTGGCGACCGTCGACAGCAAGAGCGCGCAGTTCTCGGCCAGTGTCGACCAGCTTCAGCAGCTGATCACCGGGCTGGCCAGCAACAAAGACGCTATTGCCGGCGCCATCCCGCCGTTGGCGTCGACGACGACGGATCTCACTGAGCTGCTGCAGAATTCGCGGCGGCCATTGCAGGGCGTCCTGGAAAACTTGCGGCCGCTGGCCACCGAGCTCGACGACCGCAAAGCCGAGCTCAACAACGACGTCGAGCAGCTGGGCGAGGACTATCTGCGGTTGGCGGCGCTGGGCTCCTACGGGGCCTTCTTCAACATCTACTTCTGCACGGTGACGTTCAAGATCAACGGACCGGCCGGCAGCGATATCCTGCTGCCGATCGGCGGGCAGGTGGATCCCAGCAAGGGGAGGTGCGCTTTTGCCAAGTAGCAAACGTGAGCGCGACCCGCTGCGCACCGGCATCTTCGGCTTGGTGTTGGTGGTGTGCGTCGTGCTGATCGCATTCGGCTACGCCGGGCTGCCGTTTTGGCCGCAGGGCAAGACCTACGACGCCTACTTCACCGACGCGGCCGGCATCACTCCCGGTAACAACGTCTATGTTTCGGGCTTCAAGGTCGGCAAGGTCTCCGACGTGAGCCTGGCCGGCGACAGCGCCAAAATCACGTTCAGCGTCGATCGCACGGTCGTCGTTGGCGACCAGTCGCTGGCCGCTATCCGAACCGACACCATCCTCGGGGAGAGGTCCATCGCGGTGACCCCGGCCGGCAGCGGGCACACCACCACCATCCCGCTGAGCCGGACCACCACCCCGTACACGCTTAACGGCGCACTGCAGGACTTGGGTCGCAACTCCGACAACCTGAACAAGCCGCAGTTCGAGCAGGCCCTGAAGGTGCTCACCGAAACCCTGCACGACGCCACACCGCAGCTGCGCGGCGCGCTGGACGGGGTGACGTCGCTATCGCGCACCCTGAATACTCGCGACGAAGCGCTGCAGGGCCTGCTGGCCCACGCCAAGACGGTGACCGGGGTGTTGTCGCAGCGGGCCGACCAGGTCAACAAGCTGATCGTCGACGGCGACCAGCTGTTCGCCGCGCTCGACGAGCGGCGCGCGGCGCTGGGTGCGCTGATCGCCGGGATCGACGATGTCTCGGCGCAGCTCTCCGGATTCGTCGCCGACAATCGTAAGGAATTCGGCCCCGCGCTGCAGAAGCTCAATCTGGTGCTAAGCAACCTCAACGAGCGCCGTGACTACATCACCGAGGCCCTCAAACGGCTGCCTGCCTATGCGACCACGCTGGGCGAGGTGGTTGGCTCCGGGCCTGGCTTCAACGTCAACGTCTACGGCGCGATCCCGGCGCCGCTGATCGCCACCGTGTTCGACGCGGTCTTCCAGCCCGGCAAGCTGCCGGACAGCTTTGCCGACTACCTGCGCGGGTTCATCCAGGAACGCTGGATCATCAGGCCGAAATCACCATGATCAGGCAACTTTTCGGCGGCCGGGGTCTGCGTACCGTCACCATCGTCGCGCTGGTCGCGGCGCTGTTGGGGGGCGTCTATGTGCTGACCTCAGCGGGCGGCAACGGTCGCAAAATCGTCGCGTACTTCACCTCCGCGGTCGGGCTTTACCCCGGTGACCAGGTCCGCATCCTCGGTGTCCCGGTGGGTGAGATCGACACCATCGAGCCGCGGCCATCGGACGTCAAGATCACCATGACGGTGGCTGCGGACGTCAAGGTTCCCCGCGACGCCCAGGCCGTCATTATGTCGCCCAATCTGGTGGCAGCGCGGTTCATTCAGCTCACCCCGGCCTACACCGGGGGAGCGGTGCTGGCCGACGGTGCCAGCATCGACCTGGCCCGCACCGCGGTCCCGGTGGAGTGGGATGAAGTCAAGGAGTCGCTGACCCGGCTGTCGGTCACGCTTAGTCCGGCGGCCGGAGAACTGCAGGGTCCGCTGGGAACGGCGATTAACCAGGCCGCCGACACCCTCGACGGCAACGGTGACTCCTTCCACAACGCACTACGGGAGCTGTCGCAAGTGGCTGGGCGCCTGGGGGATTCACGCGACGACATCTTCAGCACCATCAAGAGCCTGCAGGTCTTAGTCGACGCGCTGTCGCAAAGCAATGAGCAAATCGTACAGTTCGCCGGGCACGTGGCGTCGGTGTCGCAGGTGCTCGCCGATAGCTCACGCAACCTCGATCACACCCTGAGCACGCTCAACCAGGCGCTCTCTGATATCCGGGGATTCCTGCGCCAAAATAACTCGACGCTGATCGAAACGGTCAACCAGCTGGGCGACCTCACCCAAACGTTGAGCGACCAGAGCGACAACCTCGAGCAGGTCTTGCACGTGGCGGGCCCCGGCATCGCCAACTTCTACAACATCTATGACCCGGCGCAGGGCACCCTGAACGGTCTGCTGTCGATACCCAACTTCGCCAACCCGGTGCAGTTCATCTGCGGCGGGTCCTTCGACACCGCCGCGGGAAACACGGCGCCTGAGTACTTCCGGCGTGCCGAGTTGTGTCGGGAGCGGCTGGGGCCGGTGCTGCGCCGGCTCACGGCCAACTACCCGCCGATCATGTTCCACCCGCTCAACACCATCACCGCCTACAAGGGGCAGGTCATCTACGACACCCCGGCCACTCAGGCCAAGGCGGAGACACCGGTGCCGGAGTTGACCTGGATACCGGCCAAAGGAGCGGCGCAGCCCGCGGCGAGCAACACCACGGATCTGCAGAGCCTGCTTGTTCCGCCGGCTCCCGGCTCGATTCCGGGATACGGCCCGCGGCCGGGACCGCTGCCCACCCCGGCGCCCACCCCGGCGCCTGCGGAGCAGGGGAGTGGCTGATGACACGAATGTGTCTGCGCGTCAGCGCAGTAGCGGCCGGCGGCGCGCTGCTCGCCGGATGCAGCTTCGGCGGGCTGAACTCGCTTCCGCTGCCCGGCACCGCCGGCCACGGCGGCGGCGCCTACTCGATCACCGTGGAAATGCCTGACGTGGCGACGCTGCCGCAGAATTCGCCGGTCATGGTCGACGACGTCACCGTCGGCAGCGTCTCCGGCATCCACGCTGAGCAGCGGGCCGACGGATCGTTCTACGCCGCGGTCAAGCTGGCCCTGGACCAGAACGTAACGCTGCCAGCCAACGCGATCGCAAAGGTCTCGCAGACCTCGCTGCTGGGTTCGCTGCATATTGAGCTCGCCGCACCGCCCGATCAACCTGCCAAGGGCCGGCTGGTCGACGGGTCACGCATCCCGGAGTCCGCCACCGGACGCTATCCCACCACCGAGGAGGTGTTCTCCGCACTCGGGGTGGTGGTAAACAAGGGCAACGTTGGTGCGCTGGAAGAGATTACCGACGAGGCCTATCAGGCCGTGGCGGGCCGGCAGGGCCAGTTCAAAGACCTGATCCCCAGGCTCGCGGAGTTGACCGCCGGGCTCAACAAGCAGGTCAACGACATCATCGCCGCGATCGACGGGCTGAACAGGTTCTCGGCAATCCTGGCGCGCGACAAGGACAATCTGGGCCGCGCGCTAGACACACTGCCCGCGGCGGTTCGGGTGCTCAACAAGAATCGAGACCACATCGTCGAGGCGTTCTCCTCGCTGCGTAGGCTGGCCACGGTCACCGCGCATGTGCTGTCGAAGACCAAGACCGACTTCGCCGCCGACCTCAAAGACTTGTATGCGGTGGTCAAAGCCATCAGCGATAACCGCAAGAATTTCGTCACCTCGCAACAGCTGCTGCTGACGTTCCCGTTCCCCAACTTCGGCATCAAACAGGCGGTGCGCGGCGACTACCTCAATGTGTACACCACCTTCGACTTGACGCTGCGCCGGCTCGGTGAGACGTTTTTCACCACGTCGTATGCCCTTGACCCGAACATGGCGCACATGGCCGAAATCGTCAACCCGCCCGACTTCTTGACCGGCGAACTGGCCAACCTTTCGGGGCAAGCGGCCGACCCGTTCAAGATTCCGCCCGGCACCGCGGCAGGGCAGTAGGGGCGGGCGCATGATCGACAGACTCACCAAGATCCAGCTGTGCATATTCTCGGTAATCACCGTCGTCACCCTGATTGTGACGGCGATTTTCTACCTGCGGTTGCCGGCCACGTTCGGCATCGGCACCTACGAGGCGAGCGCTGATTTCGTCGCCGGCGGCGGCCTGTACAAGAACGCCAACGTCACCTACCGCGGTGTGCAGGTGGGGCGGGTGGAGTCGGTGGAACTCAATCCCGACGGCGTCACCGCGCAGATGCGGCTCAACAGTGGCACTCCCGTTCCCTCCAATGTCACCGCCACGGTGAAAAGCGTGTCGGCCATCGGTGAGCAATACATCGACCTGGTGCCGCCGGCCAATCCGTCAAAGGCCATGTTGCGCAACGGATCCCGCATCGACCGCAACAACACCCGAATCGGCCAGGATGTCGCCGACCTGCTGCGCAAGGCCGAGAAGCTGGTCAACAGCCTCAGCGATACCCGGTTGCGCGAAGTTCTGCATGAGGCCTTCGTGGCGACCAACGGCACCGGTCCCGAGCTGGCCCGGCTGTTCGAATCGGCCCGGCTTTTGGTGGACGAAGCCAACGCTAACTACCCGCAGGTCGCGCAGTTGATCGATCAGGCGGGTCCGTTCCTGCAGGCTCAGGTCCGCGCTGGCGGTGACATCACGTCGCTCGCCGATGGGTTAGCCCGGTTCACCTCCGAGCTGCGCCAAGCCGACCCGCGGCTGCGTGACACGCTGGCCACCGCCCCGGACGCCATCGACGAAGCCAACACCGCGTTCTCCGGTATCCGACCCTCCTTCCCGGCTTTGGCGGCCAGCCTGGCCAACCTGGGTCGGGTGGGGGTGATCTATCACAAGTCGATCGAGCAGCTCCTGGTGGTGTTGCCGGCGCTGTTCGCCGCGCTCACCACCGCCGCCGGCGGCGTGCCCCAGGACGAGGGCGCCAAGCTGGACTTCAAGATCGACCTAAACGACCCGCCGCCGTGCAACGTCGGCTTCCTGCCCCCGCCGTTGGTCCGCTCGCCCGCCGACGAGGGGCTGCGGGAAATCCCAACGGACATGTACTGCAAGGTCGCCCACAACGACGCCACCACCGTGCGCGGCGCCCGTAACTACCCTTGCCAGGAGTACCCCGGCAAGCGGGCGCCGACGATTCAGCTGTGTCGTGACCCCAACGGCTACGTGCCGATTGGTCGCAACCCGTGGCGCGGTCCGCCGGTCCCATACGACACCCCGGTAACCGACGGGCTGAACATTCTGCCGCCCAACAGGTTTCCCTACATTCCGCCGGACGCGGATCCGGACCCTGGCATTCCGATCGTCGGATCGCCCCCGCCCGGTGTGGCACCCGGTCCGGGACCGGCGCCGCACCAGCCCGCGCAGCCCGCGCCGCCGCCCAACGACAATGGGCCGCCGCCGCCCTTCACCTCGTGGATGCCGCCGGATTACCCGCCGCAGCCGCCGCTGATTCCGTATCCCAAGACGCTGCCGCCGCCGCCACCGCCGGTGGGCACCGGGTCACAACCGCAGGCCAGCGGCACCGCATACACCACATATGACCAGGTCACTGGTGCGTTTAGGGACCCGGCCGGCGGCACTGGTATCTTCGCGCCTGGCATCAACGGCGCATCCAGTGCGGAGAATTGGGTAGACCTCATGCTTGCACCCAGGCCCATGTAGTGGCGGACGAGCAAACGACGACCAGGCAGCGGGCGCGTCGGCGGGCCTCGCGTGCGGCGGGTCCCCCGAAAAGCGCGTCGAGCGACCGGGAAACGAGCACAGCCGCCGTCGAGGTCAAGACCGTAGCCGAGCCGAAGCAGCCGGCCAAGAAAACTGCCAAGCCGCTGGCAGCGGTCCGGCCGCCAGCTCGGCGACGGGCTCGCCGCGGCCTGGTTGCCGGGGTCTCGCTGGCGGCCGCGGTGCTGGTCATCGCACCGCTGAGTTGGGGTGTGTTGGCCTTGGTCGGTCAGCACCGGGCTGCCGAGGCCGAGCAAGCCCGCGAACAGCGGTTCGTCGACACCGCTACCCAAACGGTGGTCAACATGTTCAGTTACACGCCCAACACCATCGACGAGGCCGTCAACCGGTTCGTCAACGGCACCAGCGGGCCGCTGCGCGGAATGCTGAGCGCCAACAACAACGTCGACAACCTCAAGGGCCTGTTTCGCGCCACCAACGCGACATCGGAGGCCGTCATCAACGGTGCTGCCCTGGAAGGCATCGACACGGTCAGCGACAACGCATCGGTCCTGGTGTCGGTGCGGGTGACGGTTGCTGACATCGACGGCGTCAACAAACCATCGATGCCCTACCGGCTACGGGTCATCGTGCATGAGGACGAGACCGGCAAGATGACCGGCTATGACCTGAAGTACCCCGACGGGGGCAACTGATGCGGGTGCAGCGAGGGCAGCGGTGGCTGGGCGCTGTCGCCGGCAGCCTGGTCGTCGCCGTCATCGTAGGACTGGCCGCGGTCGGCGGCTGGTTCTACTGGGAGCGGGTGGAGACCCGGGATGAACAGGCTGCTCGGGTTTTTTTGCCGAAGCTGGCGGCCGACCAGATACCCAGGGTCTTCGCCTACGATTACCAGACCGTCGAGCGCAGCCTTAATGACGCCTATCCGTTCTTGACGCCGGAGTACCGGCAGGAGTTCAAGCGCAGCGCCAACGCGCAGATCATTCCGGAGGCCAAGAAGCGCGAGGTGGTGGTCCAGGCCAACGTTGTCGGCGTGGGAGTCATGGCTGCCCAACGGAATTCGGCATCGGTGATGGTGTACATGAATCGCACCGTGACCGACAAGTCACGGCAGCCGCTTTACGATGGCAGCCGGCTGCGGGTGGACTACCAGCGCATTGACGGCAAGTGGCTGATCGCCTACATCACCCCGATCTGAGCCGGCCGCGGCCGTCACCCCCAGATAGTTGACCGATCGGTCTCAAACATGTCAAGATCGCGGGGACCGGGAAGGAGTGCAGATGGGCCGTCCGCCGCTCGTGGACCGGGATTTTGCCCTGGACCGGATCATGCGACAGTTCTGGACGACCGGCTACGAGGCGACCTCGCTGGGGGATCTGCTGCGGGTCAGCGGCATGCACCGGGGCAGCTTCTACCGCACGTTCGGCGACAAGCGGCAGGCGTTCGACGCAGCGTTGGCCCGATACCTCAACCGGGTGACGGTGCTGGACGTGGTGCCGGCGCTGGAATCGGGCGGATCTGCCCGGTGCCGGCTCGAGCAGCTGATGCTGCGCCGCCTCGATGACGCCGTGGGCGGTGACCAGCAGGACGCCGTCGCGGTGCGGCCCGGCTGCCTGGTGGTCAACACCGTGCTGGAGTTGGCTCCCCATGACGCGCAGGTTCGGCGCGTGGTCGCTTTCGCCCAGGAGGGCATGCGGTCGGCGTTCGCCAGCCTGGTCACCGAGTCGATCGGTCGTGGCGAGAGCGCCGCTGACATCGATGCCGACCTGGTGGCGGACGGGCTGTTTACCCTTTTGCAAGGCGCCATCGTCGCGGTGCGCGCGGGCAGAGATCCGGACTCCCTGCACAACCTGCTGCGTCGGGCGCTGGGCACCCTGCTTCCGATGGCGACGGCGGAGGAGACGGTATGAGCACGACAAAGCCGCTGTGGCAGCGGCGGATCAAACGCTGGTCCATCGTGACGCTGCTCGCGGTCGATGCCGCGGCGGTAACAGCCGCGGTGGTCGGCATCGTCACCGCCGCGCCAAACCTGCCGGCCCGCCTGGCCTGGGTCGCTGCCGGCGTCGCCGGGCTGGCGCTTCCGGTGCAGCTGGCAGCATTCCTGCGGCTGCGGCGCGGGCGCACCGGTCGCAACCTGCCCGTGATGTCGGCCGCGGCGGTTATCGCGGTGGTGGTGGCAGTGCTCGGCGGGGTGGTCGGCAAGACACCGTGGCCGGCGCTGGCGGCGGTGCTGGCCTGGGCGACCACCCAGGCCTACGCGCGGTGGTATACCCGGCTGGATCGTGTCGGCCAGGACGCCCTCGAGGTGGGTAACCCGATGCCCGAGTTCGAGGTCGTCGACCTGGACGGCAGCGTCGTCAGATCGCTCGACTTCCTCGGTCGGCCGGTGGTGATGGTGTTCATCCGAGGCAACTGGTGCCCGCTGTGCGTCGCGCAGGTGCGCGAACTCGCGGGGCAATACCGCGCACTGGCGGATCGCGGCGTGCAGGTCATGCTGATCTCTCCCCAACCCCTCGATGAAACCCGGGCCCTGGCCGACCGGTTTGGCGTCCCGTTCCGGTACCTACAAGACCCGGGCGCGCAGGCCGCCCAGCAACTCGGACTGCGCCACGAAGGCGGGGTGCCGCCGGGTCTCTCCGTGCTGGGCTACCAGCCTGACACCGTGTTCCCGACTGTCATCGTGGCCGATGCCCATGGCCGCATCGTCTTCAGCGACCAAACTGACGACTACCGACTCCGGCCGGAGCCTGCCACGTTCCTGGCCGCGCTCGACACGCCCGCGAGTTGGCGTCGCACCTGACCACCACGGCACGAGGAGAACGAGATGACCGAAAACTTGCGCACGCCCGACACCCGATTCGCCAACCTGGACGGTTATCCGTTCGAGCCGCACTATCTCGACGTCAGTGCCAGTGATACCGGGCCGCTGCGCATGCACTACGTCGACGAGGGTCCGCGTGACGCTGCGCCGGTAGTGCTGCTGCACGGTGAGCCGACCTGGAGTTACCTATACCGCACTATGATTCCGCCGTTGGCCGCGGCGGGGCATCGGGTGTTGGCGCCGGACCTGATTGGCTTCGGCCGATCCGACAAGCCGTCCCGTATCCAGGACTACAGCTATCTGCGTCATGTGGAGTGGGTGACGTCGTGGCTGACCGCGCTCGACCTGCACGACGTGACGGTTGTGGTCCAGGATTGGGGGTCGCTGATCGGCCTGCGGGTGGCTGCCGAGCAGGGCGAGCGCTTCGCAAAGCTGTTCATTGCCAACGGTTTTCTGCCGACGGCAGACCGACCCATGCCCCCGGCGTTCCGGATCTGGCGGGCCTTCGCCAAGTACTCGCCCTGGCTGCCCGCGGGGCGGCTGGTCGATGTCGGGACGGTCACCAAGCTTTCAGCGGCCGTGCGGGCCGGCTACGACGCGCCCTTTCCCGACAAGCGCTACCAGGCCGGTGCACGCGCCTTCCCACAGCTGGTGCCCACCTCGACCGACGACCCGGCGATTCCGGCCAACCGCGCCGCCTGGGATGCGCTGAGCCGCTGGGACAAACCTACGCTGTGCGTGTTCGGCGCGCGCGATCCTATTTTGGGCAAGGCGGACGCCCCGCTGATCCGCCACATTCCCGGCGCAGCCGGACAACCGCACGCGCGGATCCATGCCAGCCACTTCATCCAGGAAGACGCCGGTCCCGAGCTGGCGCAGCGGCTGCTGGACTGGGAAAAGAATCTGTGATCTATACCACAAAGTAGGCGTAGCCTGAAAAGCGTCGCTGAGAGAAGGGAGATGCCGATGAAGGGCGCACATCGCGATCCGGTGGAACACTCCCGAACAACGCAACAGCACGCCGGCGAATCCTTTACCGACACGCTGTGGCTGCCGGGGCTGTTTCTCATCGCACTCGGCGTGATCGGCATGGCTGGAATTGTGGCGGCGTTGGCCTACAACCGCCACGAGCTATTGCTGATGCTTGGCTCGGGCGCGGCCGGTCTGCTGATCGCCGGTGGGTTGTTGATCATGGCCGAACATCACCGCGTGCAACGCGTCGAACGTCGGTGGCTGGCCGAACATCCAGACCACCGGCGCCGACAACACCACCCGGTCTAGTCAGTAGCAGATAGCAATTTCGTTGCAGCGCAACGGATAACGTTCGACAGGTGTGGGTGGGGGGCCGGTGAGCTGCAGGGAGAACGGCTCCTTTTTCAGGTCGGGCTGCAGGCCGCAGACCGCACCATGCAAGGTGGTGTGGATTCCGCTCATGGTCTCGTCGCTGAACGCATAGGTTTCGGTGGACGGCGCGGTACTGCCGTCCGGACACAACACCCCGTCGGCCTGGTCCACCTGGAAGGTCCACAAGACGCTGGAAAGCCGAGCCCGGCCGCTGAAGTTCTGTAGCTTGTCTGCCCGGGTGATTTGCCGGGGCGTCGTACTGACGACATTCAAGGCACATTGGAACGCCCAGGTGACCGGGTCGGAATAGTCGTTCATATTGCGCGTTCCCGATGGCTGGTCGCACAGCGCGGTAATCGTCCAGGTAACCCCGGACACGCCCGCCTCGTTGAACGCGTACTTACCATCCGGCGGTGGTGCCACTGCGTGCGCCGGGTCGCCTGACTGCAGCGCTAATCCCAGTGCGGCGGCCGAAACAATGGCCGCGCCAGCGACCAGACCGGGACCAATCTTCACGTCCTGCCCCTCCCTTCACGCTGATAGCGCTGCATTGAGTATCACAGCGTTTAGGCGTGAAAACCATGGGTTATGGGTCGTTGAGCAGCTCGTCGCCGAGGACTTCTCGGGCCAGCTCTTGCAGGGCCCGACGATCGTCGGCCAAGGCCGCCCGCCCGGCCGGGGTGGCTCGATAGACCCGGCGTACCCGGCCGTCCACCACGTGGTGCTCGGACACCAGCAGACCGTCGGCCTCCAGCCGGTGCAGAGTCGGATACAACGTGCCGGGGCTGACCTGGTAGCCGTGGCGACTCAGTTCCGCGGTCAACCAAGCGCCATGGACCTGGTCGTCGGCGGCGTGATGCAGGATGTGCAGGCGCACCGCAGCCCGCTGGAATTCCCGCATAGACCCCCCTTCCGGGCAGCGCGACGAGGCCGATATCGGGATCCGATTCTACGACTCACTGGTCTAGGAGCAGCGCAGCAGCGTCATGAAGCCAAAGTCCATGTGTATTTGCTGGTGGCAATGCAATAGGGACAGCCCGGATTGGTCGGCGGTGAAGTCGACGTCCATGATCTGGTAGCCGCCCAGCATCGCGACATCCTTGTACACACCGGTGGTGGGGGTGCCGGCGACATGGGTGATTTCGAAGGAGTGCCGATGCAAATGCATGGGGTGGATGTCATCGGTGGCGTTGCGGAACCGCAGCCGGTAGCGCTGTCCACTGCTGAGGTCGAGCACCGGTTGGTTGGTCTCCGCGGAAAAAGCGGTGTTGTTGATGGTCCAGATGTTGAACCCGCTGTCGGCGGCGTTGCGCTTCTCGATGAGCAGGTCGATGACGTGATCGGCCGCTGGCGCGGTGCCGCCGTGGCCGAATACGCGGTAATCCCAGCGATACTCGGGCGGCGGCGCCCATTGTGGGTCCCCGGTGCGGCCGGCGTATTCGACGACCACGCCCATGCCCGCTTGGCGATCCGCGTCGGACAGGTCGCCCATAATCCACACGCCCGGATTGTTCATTTCCACGATCGCGCAGACGCGTTCGGCGGCGCCCAGCCACAACACCGGCACCGCGACAGGTTTGGGCACCGAGTTGCCGTCGAGGGCGACGACGGTGAAGGAGTGTCCGGGTAGGGCGAGGCTGCGGTTCTCGGTGGCGCTGCCGTTGAGGACATGCAGCAGGACCCGCTCGCCGGTCTTCACGCGAACCGGATCGCCGTGGCCCAGGCTGCGGCCGTTGATCGTGAAGACGTCATAGCCGACTTCGTAGCCGTGCGGGGTTCCGGCGGCCAGTGAGACGTTCATCGCTTGCTCGCCCTTGTCTTGGAGCTCTGCGACCTCGTCGCCGGCCAGGAAGCCGCCGGGCATATCGCCGCCCTGGCTCAGGCTGGGTTCAAACTCCTTGAGGGTCAAGAACACTTCGCGGTCGTAGGCGCCCGGCTCCGTCGTGGGCTCGATGTAGACCGGCCCGACCAAGCCGCCATATTGGCCGCCGGTCAAGTCGGCGCCCGGGTTGAGGTGGGTGTGGTAAAAGCGGAAGCCCGGGGGGCCGGGCACAAACGAGATCCGGCGCATGCCGTGGGCGGCGATGAACGGGGTGCCTTCCTCGGCCGAGCCGTCAACGTCGGCGGGTAGGTGCTGTCCGTGCCAGTGCAGCTGCTGTGGGGTAGCGGTGTCGTTGTGGACGTCGACGCTAATCTGCTTGCCTTCGGTGAATCTGAGTAGCGGTCCGGGAAATTGGCCGTTGTAGGTGGTGGTCGACACCAGCTTGCCCGGCGCCACTTCCACTTGGCTCGTAGCGATGCGCAGCGTGTAGTCGGCCGTGCCGCGGTGCGGTTGCTGCGCGCACCCGCCGGCCATACCGCTGGCGGTCAGCGTCGCCAGGCCGGACCACTTGAGGAAGTTGCGGCGGTCAACGGGCATCGGTGACCCAACCCAACCCTATCGCCGCCAACTCGAACTCCGATATCGTATTCCGATAATCTTGGCCCAGCTTACCGCAAGTGGAGGCGTAGCAGTGGATGCGGACACGGTGTTCGACTTCGCCGACGTCGTCGTAGAACGCGATGGGTTGCGGGCGCTGGACGGGTTCAGCGCCGCCGTCCCGGGCCAAGGAGTGACGGCCGTGTTCGGCCCGTCGGGATCGGGCAAGTCGACGGTGCTGCGCTTGTGCAACCGGCTGGAGGTGCCGACCAGCGGACGAGTCCTGTTCTACGGCACGGACATTGCCGACATCGACCCGTTATGGCTGCGGCGCCGAGTGGGCATGTGTTTCCAGCGTCCGACGCCGTTTCCGGGCACCGTGGCCGATAACCTGCGGGTCGTCGAGCCGACTGCTTCGCAAGCCCAGATGCGGGACACGCTAGCGCGGGTGGCTTTGATTGGATCCTGGCTGGACCGCGACGCTACCGCCCTGTCGGGCGGGGAGGCGCAGCGCATGTGCCTGGCTCGCACGCTGATGGCGCAACCGCAGGTGTTGTTGCTGGACGAGCCGACCTCCGCCGTTGACGCCGAAGCGGCCAAGGTGATCGAGCGAGCGGTGCGTGAGCTTGCCGACGACGGGATTCCCGCATTATGGGTCACCCACGATCCGGCGCAGGCCGCGCGGGCCGCTGATCGGATTCTGCACCTCGAGTACGGCCGTTGCACGGGGCTTGGGCGGACGGCGACATGAGCGGGCAGGTTAGTTGGGTCGGGCTGGCGACATCGCTGGCTTTGGTGGTATTTGCCGCGGCGATTTCGTGGTGGCAGCGGTTGGGTCTGCAGCGTCAGGTGCTGTGGGCGGCGGCCCGCGCGTTGGTTCAGCTGCTGTTGGTGGGCGGTGCGTTGACGCTGCTCTTCGCGCCGGGCCGGTCGCTGTGGTGGTCGTTTGCGTGGACGGCCGGCATGATCGCCTATGCCGGCGACGTCGCCCGCCGACGGGCGCCGGAAGTGCCTCGGCTGGCGCCGCTGGCCATCGCCGCATTCGCCGCCGCGGCCGCGATCACGCTGGGCGTGTTGTTTGGGCTGCGCGTCTTCCCGCTGCAGGCTCGCACGCTGGTGCCGATCGCCGGGATGATGATCGGCAACTCGATGACCGCGATGGTGCTGGTGGCTCGGCGCCTGGTTGACGAGCTGCGTGACAAACGGGACGAGGTGGAAGCCAGGCTGGCCCTGGGTCAGCCCTCGCACCTGGCGGCAGCTCCTTATCTGCGGATCGCGTTGCGGTCGGCGATCTCCCCGCAGGTCGAGACCACCAAAGCCACCGGGCTGGTGTTCCTTCCGGGGGCCATGACCGGACTCATCCTGGCCGGGGTGCCCCCGGTGCAGGCCGTGCTGGTGCAGGCGGTGGTGATGTTCCTCGTCCTCGGCTCGGTCGCGACCACCACCGTGGTCGTGGCCGTTGGGCTGGTGCATCTGGTATTCACCCGCGACCATCGGTTGCTGCCGCTTCGTTCCCGGCCGCAGCGCTAGCGCAGATCCTTGGGACGCGCCGCGGCGAGTGCGTCGAGGAATGACCGGGCCCACCGGTCCACATTGTGGGCCAGCACCTGGCGTCGCAGCGCGCGCATCCGGCGCCGCCCCTCCTCGTCCGTCTGGTTGAGCGCCGCCTCGATGGCGTCCTTGAGTCCTTCCAGGTCATGCGGGTTGACCAGGTATGACTGTCGTAACTCGGCGGCGGCGCCGGTGAATTCGCTGAGAACCAGGGCGCCGCCCAGATCGCTGCGGCAGGCGACGTACTCCTTGGCCACCAGGTTCATCCCGTCGCGCAGCGGGGTGACCAGCATGACATCGCTGGCCACGAAATACGCAATCAGCTCAGCGCGGGGCACGGGGCGGTGCAGGTAGTGCACCACCGGGTGACCGACCTCCGCGTATTCGCCGTTAATATGGCCGACCTGACGTTCGATGTCGTTACGCAGGAGCTGGTAGCTCTCGACCCGTTCTCGGCTGGGTGTCGCCAGCTGGATCAAGACCGTGTCATTGCGCTTGGCTCGGCCCTCGGCCAGTAGCTCGGCAAAGGCTTTCAGCCGCACGTTGATGCCCTTGGTGTAGTCCAGCCGGTCGACACCCAGCAGTATCTTGCGGGGGTTACCGAGCTCGGCGCGGATTTCCCGGGCGCGGCGCTTGACGTCGCGGTCGCGCGCCGCCTGGTCCAGGGCGCTGGAGTCGATGGAGATGGGGAAGGCGCCCACTCGGACGGTGCGGGACTCGAGGTTAACCTCGCCGAACCGCGACCGCACGCCGACGGTGCCGCGCGAGGTTTCGGCGTCGAGCAGTGTCCTGGCCAGAAACAGGAAATTTTGCGCGCCGCCGGCAAGTTGGAATCCCACCAGGTCGGCGCCGAGCAGACCTTGGGTGATCTCGGTACGCCACGGCAGCTGCATGAACAGCTCCACCGGCGGAAACGGGATGTGCAAAAAGAAGCCGATGGTCAGATCCGGGCGCATGGTCCGCAGCATCTTCGGAACCAGTTGCAGCTGATAGTCCTGCACCCACACGGTCCCGCCGCGGGCGGCCGCGCGGGCGGTGGCCTCGGCGAAGCGTCGGTTGACCTGGACGTATCGATCCCACCATTCGCGGTGGTACAGCGGCTTGACGATGACGTCGTGGTAGAGCGGCCACAGTGTGGCGTTGGAAAAACCTTCGTAATACTCTGCGACGTCGTCGCCGGAAAGCCGCACCGGATGAAGCTCCAGTTCGTCCTGCACGATGGGCTTGTCCACTACGGCGGCGTCGGCCTCGGCGACCCCCGGCCAGCCAACCCACGCCCCGCGACGCCGGCGCAGCAGCGGTTCCAGGGCTGTCACCAGCCCGCCGGGGCTGCGCTTCCAGGTGGTGGTGCCGTCCGGCAGGCGCTCCTGATCGACGGGCAGTCGGTTGGCGACGACCACAAAATCCGAGTCGCCGAAAACCTCCGCATTCTTAGGCTCTGCGGACCGGCGTCCTCGGGGAGCCATTAGCTCTCGTGCTTTGCCGGTCCAATACCGAGCATGGACAAGAAAATGCGGCACTCATCGGCATCGTTCGCGTATGCGGCGACGACGCGTCTGGCCTGGCTCGCGGTGCTGTCGGCAACCGGTTCGACGTCGCCGATATCACCATGGTCGGTTTTCGTAGGCATGACACAACTGTAAGCCAAGCTCAGACGCCCTTGGCGGACACGGCGCCCGGGCCAGGCTCAATCTGCAGCGAGCACCTCTTTGGCGGCCAGCCGCCCGACTGCGCGCACCGCTGACACAGTGGTACGGCCACCCGTCGGCCACCCTCTTACAGTGTTCGTCGTAACGTGTGAAGATCCAGTGGCAGCCCCGAGGCAAGCCCGAGACAAGGTGGGCGCAAATGACCCTCTCCGACCACCCCGCAGCCCAGGCGGACAGTGCGCAGCCCGCTGAGCTGGTGGCCTATGAAACCCTCGATGAGGGGCGCGTAGCGCGTATCTGGCTCAACCGGCCGGCGGCTCACAACGCGCAGAATCGGACCCTGCTGGTTCAACTCGACGCGGCGTTCTGCCGCGCCGAGGCAAACGACACCGTTCGGGTGGTGATCCTGGCCGCGCGCGGCAAAAACTTTTCCGCCGGGCACGATCTCGGGTCCGAGGAAACGGTGCTGGAGCGCAAGCCCGGACCTACCCAGCATCCGACCTTCCGTTCGCATGGCGCCACCCGCGATGCGGTCGTGGAGAAGCTTTACCTGCAGGAGTGGCACTTCTACTTCCAAAATACCTGCCGCTGGCGCGATTTGCGCAAGATCACCATTGCCCAGGTGCAGGGGAACGCGATCTCGGCGGGGCTGATGTTGATCTGGGCGTGCGATCTGATCGTCGCCGCCGACGACGCCAAGTTCAGCGACGTGGTGGCGGTGCGGCTGGGTATGCCGGGCGTCGAATACTATGCTCACCCTTGGGAATTCGGTCCGCGTAAGGCTAAAGAGCTGCTCTTAACCGGTGATTCTTTGGATGCCGACGAGGCTTATCGGCTTGGGATGGTGTCGAAGGTGTTCCCCGCGGCCGAACTGGAGGAAAAGACGTTGGAGTTCGCGCGGCGCATCGCCGAGCGGCCCACCATGGCGGCCCTGTTGGTCAAGGACTCGGTCAACGCCGCCTCCGACGCCATGGGCTTCACCGAGGCGCTGCGGCACGCGTTCCACGTCCACGAGTTGGGACACGCGCACTGGGCGGCCCACAACGAGACCAGATACCCGGTGGGCCTGCCGCCCGACGTCGAAGACTGGCGCACCGCCGGGCCGACCCGGGTGGCCCGCCGCGACACGCCCTAGTGCGCTGCTGGCCCGGCGCCACCTGCGCCCGCATGATTCCATGGCTGAGACGTGGTTTTGCTTCGGCGTGAGGGGCTCGCATGCAGCTTCCGTTTCAGCATCGGACCTACCTGGTCACCGGGGGCGGCAGCGGCATCGGTAAGGGGGTGGCCGCCGGGCTGGTGGCGGCCGGAGCCTCGGTCATGATCGTCGGCCGCAACCCGGACCGGCTGGCGAGCGCCGTTGCCGCACTCGAAACGTTGCAAGCCCACGGCGGCGCTATCTGCTCCGAGCCCGCCGACGTCACCAAAGAAGACGAGATCGCGCGGGCGGTCGAAGCGGTGACGGCATGGCACGGCCAGCTGCACGGGGTCGTCCATTGTGCCGGCGGATCGGAGACCATCGGGCCGATCACCCAGATCGACTCGGCGGCATGGCGTCGCACCGTCGACCTCAACGTCAACGGCACCATGTACGTGCTCAAGCACGCCGCGCGGGAAATGGTTCGCGGCGGCGGCGGGTCCTTCGTGGGAATCTCGTCCATCGCGGCCAGCAATACGCATCGTTGGTTCGGTGCCTACGGAGTCACCAAGTCCGCCGTCGACCATCTCATGCAGTTGGCGGCCGACGAGCTGGGCCCGTCGTGGGTGCGGGTCAACAGCATCCGCCCGGGCCTGATCCGCACCGAACTCGTCGCGCCCGTCACTGAATCAACCGAGCTGAGCCGCGACTACGCAGTCTGCACTCCGTTGCCGCGGATCGGCGAAATCGAGGACGTCGCGAACCTGGCGATGTTTCTGCTCAGCGATGCCGCCAGCTTCGTCACCGGTCAGGTCATCAACGTCGACGGCGGCCAGATGTTGCGACGGGGCCCGGACTTCTCGGCCATGCTGGAGCCGGTGTTCGGCCGCGACGGGCTACGGGGAGTGCTCTGATCGAGCCGGCGATTCAGTGCCGGCGTCCCGGTCGGCGAGCATGGTCACCGCCGACCAGTCCAGGTGCCCGGCACCGGTGGCCACCAGCCTCAATAAGCGGTCGCGCAGCAGACTGGCGATGGGCAGCGGCACCTGCAGGTCTTCGGCTGCGGCGAGCAGCAGCCGGATATCCTTGAGCCCAAGTGTCGCCGCAAATGCGGCCGGCTCGAACTGCTGCCGCGCGATCGGCCCGCCGTAGGACTGGTAGGTCGGTGAGGCGAACAGCGTCGAGGTGAGGATGTCGACGTACTGCTGCCGGTCCACACCGGCCTTGGCGACCAGCGCGACGGCCTCGCCGACGGACTCGATGGCTGACGCGATCAGGAAGTTGCCGCTCAACTTCACCAGATTGGCGACATGGGGGTGTTCGGATACCACGAACGTGCGCTGGCCGAGCGCGTCGAACAGCGGACCCAACGGCTGCAATACCCCCGGTGGGCCGGCGGCAACGATGAACAGCTTCGCGGCCGCGGCCGCGTCGGGCCGGCCGAACACCGGCGCTGCGGCATACCGCTGGCCGGCTTCGGCATGGGCGGCCGCCAGCCGCTGCGACAGGGCCACGCTGATGGTGCTCAAGCTGACGTGCGTGGCTCCCGGGGCCAGCGCGGCCAGCAGGCCGCCCTCGCCAAAGACCACGTTCTCGACGGCCTGGTCGTCGGCCAGCATGGTGCAGACGACCTCATCGGTGCAGGCCTCCGCGACAGTACGGACCGCGGTCCCGCCCTGCCGGACGAGGGCTTTCGCCTTCGCGGGCGATCAGTTGTAGACGATGACGCGATGTCCCGCGTCCAGCAGGTTTGCCGCCATGCCGGCCCCCATATTCCCCAGGCCGATAAATCCGATGTGCATCCGTCAACGATGCCCTGCCGGCGCGATGTCCGCCCGCGTCGTGGGCGGTGAAAAATGTCCTAGGTGAAGCGACTTGACGGCCAGCGAATCTTGGTGACCGGCGCCGCATCGGGCATCGGTCAGGCTACTGCGCTGCGGTTGCTCGACGAGGGTGCCGCGGTGGTTGGCTCCGGCGGGCAATATTAAGTCGGGCATCACCGACGCCACCGCAGGATACCTTCCGCCCGATGCGAATTGGTCGCTGTTTGCTCGGCTGTTGCCGGTCCTGCCCACCACTCAACAATCCAGCGGCGTCGGCAGGGCTGGTCCGTCGGTACTCGCCGGCGTCATCGCCATGTACGGCGCGTTCATCACCGGCACCGAAATCCGCATTGACGGCGGGACACACGCCTAATTCACGCAGGGGACCCCGCCGCCATCGATCGGTTTCCCGTGGTCGGGCGTCGGATATGTGGTGGTGGTAGCCCCGCTGCCCCCGCTGTAATAGGTGTTGGGTCTACTCACCGCTGCGCCTGTCGTGGCGTCTTCAGATTCCTCGGGCGTCGGCATCGCGAAATCGGTGTCGACGGTCAACTGGATGTGTTGCGGTGAAAGGCTGGGATCCGCCGTCACGGTGTCAACGCCCAGCAAGGTAGCCAGGTTTTGCGCGTCCGTTTCCGCACCAGGACCGTATTTGATCGTGGTGGACGACGGATCGCTCGATAGGCGGTCCCGAACCATACCTGCGGCGTAGCCGCGCTTGAGCAGCGCATTGGACACCTGGCTGGCCATGCCACTGATGCTGCCGGCATTGACCACGTCGACCACGGTGGCCGGGCTGGGTTTGGCAGCCGTAGGGGTGGTTATCGTCGAAGGGGCGGCGCCGAGCGCCGCCGCGATCTCCGCCTTGATCGCGGCCGGGTCGATGATATTGACATCCTGGCCGTCGATGTTGTCATAGCGCACCACGGGCAGCGTCCTGAACTCCACGTTCTCGCCCGCCAGGTCACCCATGCGGCGGAACAGATTTTCGTCCCACCCGGCTGACAGCACGACATCCTTGCGCGCCACGGCCATCAGGCTGTTGAGCCGGTCCAGATTGGTGAAGGAGCCCGAATCCTGCAGCTCGCCCATGACCGACGACAAAAACGCTTGCTGCCGGTGGGTACGGTCCAGGTCCCCGTTTTCCAGGCCGTGACGCTGCCGGACAAACGCCAGCGCCTGCGAAGCGTCTAACCGCTGGCGGCCGGCGGGGAAGTCGGCTCCGGAATAGGAGTCGTACACGTCGTGGTTCAGACACACGTCAACGCCTCCCAGGGTCTGGGCGAGGTCGTAAAAGCCGGCCAGATTGACCTCAGCGAAGTAGTCGATCGGCACGCCGGTCAGGCTGCGCACCGCACGCAGGGTCGCCGCCCGACCCGCTTCGCGTCCCCGCATTTCCAGCTCTCGCTGCGAGCTCACACCCTGATTGGCCAACTGCTGCGCGACGTACTGCTTGGTGAGCCCGTAGGCCTCTTTGATCTTGATGTGGTTGTATCCCGGAACGCCGGTAAAGGGCACCCAGTCGTCTCGGGGAATCGAAAAGGCGACGACTTTGCCGTCCGCGCCGACGTGCACGAGGATCAGGGTGTTGGTGTTATAGCCACCTTGGTCGGAATCACCCGCGTGTAGGTGCTTCAAGATCGACCAGGGCAGGTCGTTGCCCTCTTGGTCTTTGCGGGAGTCCAGCCCGATAAGCAAGATGTTCATGTTGTTGCCGGTCGAGCGTGGATCTTCCGGGGTCAGGGCCTGCGAGATCGTGATGCCGCCGAGCGCGCCGTGCGCCACCCAATAGCCCGCTCCGGTCATCCCCAATGCCACCGCTGACACCAGGGTCATGAAGCTCCGCGACAACCGCCTGCGGATCGGTGATGGCTTACGAACAGCACGACGGCGGTGACGCCCGCCCGAACCACCCATTACGAGCCTCGAATCACGCGCCACCCAGCCGGCACCCGGCCGGCGGTTTGCGGTGACGTTGCTCGTTGCATGCCGTCTAGTATGCGGTAGATTGCTGCGTTGTCCCCACCTCGGAAGTGCTGGTGTGGGCAGACTCACCCGCCTGGCAGCCGTCACGTTGGGGCCGCCTTAGTACCGCGACCTGCGCATTCTGGCTAGAATTCGCCAGGCTCGGAAGTACCGGGGGGGAGGGCAGGAACATGGCGTCTGACGATATCGATCCCAGCTGGCCCGCGCCGGCATATGAGCCGTCCGACGATGTCGACACGACTCCACCGTCCAGGAACGGCCGGTACGGGCGCGCCATGTGGCAGTTGGCTGTGCTGGGAGCCCTGATAGCCCTCGTCGTCGTGGCGGTCGTGGTGTTTTCGGATGAGCACCGCCGCGCTGCCACATCGCCGCCGTCCTCACCGTCGCCCGCCACCGCCTCGTCAAACCCGTCGGCGACGATCTCTGCCGCGCCCGCGGGACCATGCGGGCCGGATCAGGCAGCGGCAATATCAGCGGCGCTCGCCCAGATCCCTCCGGACAAGAAAACCGGCAAACCGTGGCAGCCCAATCCGGAATCCAGCGACTATGACCCATGCGCGGACTTGTCCGCGGTGGTGGTGACGGTGGTGGACGCCACCCGCAGTTCCCCCGATCAGGCGCTGATGTTCCATCGCGGCGTCTTTGTCGGCACTGCGACGCCGGGGGCATACCCGTTCACTCAGCTGGAGGCGCCGGCTTCGACCGACGACTTGGTGGTGCTGACCTATCGGACCAGGCAAAGCTGCGACGCCTGCGAGGACGGCACGCTGACCACCGTCGGGTTTCAGTGGCAAGGTGACCACGTTCAGATGCTCGATTCGCCACCGGAGTCTCTGGATGCACCGCCGTGATCCGGCGCACCCTTTCGAGCCCTACCCAACCCGTGGAATGGAGCGTGCAGGTGCCGACTTCACCGCCGGCAGGATGGTATTTCAATCCTGACGGTTCAGGGGGACAGCGATATTGGAACGGTCGACATTGGACCAAGCATTGTCGGGCGGACCCCTCGAGCGCACCCTCGCCGTTGGCGGCCTTCGCCGGACGGGCGCGCCGGGGTTGGTCCCGCCTGCCCGTCGCGCTGCGGTTGATGCTTCCGGTCGCTGTAGTGCTGACCTTGGTGGGAGTCGGATTTGTGTTCTGGGTGGGATCACCGCGCGACGACTGGGCGAGCCTGCCCAAGCGCCTCAGCTGTCAGATGCGCGAGGGGCCGAGGCCTCCGGAGAGCATTACCGTGGCTTCGGTCGACGTCAAGCATCCCCGCAGTGGGGTGCTTGAGCTGGTGGTTCGCTCCACGCAGCCGCTGCCGCAATCACCAATCGGTACCCATGCGTCGGGCTTTGTCGGTTACGTTTTGACCTACAGCGTTGCCAACAGTGGCAAGAAATTCGTCGAACTGGGCCCGGAACAAGACACCGACGACCTCTCCATCGTGAGTACGTTGGGGCCCAATAACAGCGAGACGTACATGCGTCCAGACCGTGACACCAATGCTCGCAGAATCATGCCCGACACCGTGCAGATTAGTCTTGAACTGAAGCGACTGGGGATTGACAACCAAATGGTGATGCCCGAGCTGACGGTGGCCTCCCAATTCAACACGCCGTCGACCACTACCGTGCGATACGCGCTGCAAGTTTGCCGCAGCTAAGCGAGGCCTTGGGACCTCGTGTCTGTTGAACGATTTCTTCGCCAGAGGTGTAATACCAACGGATGTTCGAGCCGATTACGTTGCCGCCGGCGTCCAGTGTGGCGGCGCACGTGCAGCCCGGCGCGCCGCACCGTTGCTTGATCGGCATGGCCAGTGCGGCGATCAACAGCACAACCACAATCCAGACCACAACCGGGACCCTGGTCAATGCGGACCTCGTTTCGACAAGGAAGCATCACTGCAGGCAAGTGTATGCAGTCCGCGGGACGGCGCCGACCCAACGCGCGCTGAGCCGCTGCGCCGGCAAGTTGAGCACCCGATTGGTGTGGCAGTCGGTGACCTAGCCGGCCACCGGGCCTGCCTGCTTGACCCGCCCGTACTTGGCTATGGCCCAGACCAGTAAGACGAAGGCCAGCGTGCCGCAGACCAAGTACAACAAACCCAACGGCGTCTGGGTGCGTTCATGCAGCGCGCCGACCACTGCCATGGCGGCGGTGACCACTAGATAGCCACCGGCGCTGACCAGACCACCGATCAACCCGAGGTTGCGGGTAAATAAGCCCATGGCCAGGCCGTACATCTGCGGACATAGCACCCCGCAACCCGCCAACGCCAGGCAGCAGCCAGTGGTGAGTGCCCACGCGTGGTTTCCGACTAGCAGGCCGGATCCGACGAGCACCGCGGCGCCCATCCCGAACACGGCAAGGGCGCCCGTAGCGAGTCGGCGTGCCGAGAGGCGCACGGCCAGCACACCGCAAGCTAATTCCCCACAGAGGTTTGCCACCCCGACGATCAGCGCCATCAAACCATAGGCTGCGGGGGAAAAACCCAGATTCTCCTGATACAAGAACGGTCCGGCCACCCCGAAGGCTAGCTGCGCCGAGGCCATCAGCCCGAACACCAGTACGAAGCTCATGAACACCCGATGCCGCAACGCGTCGGTTAGCACCTGGGCGACCAGGCCCGGCTTGATCGGTGAACGTTCTTGTCGCGCAAGCGTTTCGGGTACCTTCAGCAGGACGATCACAGCGACGAGCGCGGCCAGCGCCGCGATCGAGACGAACACTAGCCGCCAGGACACATATTGGACAAGCACCCCTCCCACCGCCGGTGCCAGCACCGGTGCCAATCCCCACGCGACGCCGAGCAGACCGGAAATAGCGGTCAACCGTCCGTCGCGGAAGCAATCGGCGGCAATCGCATACGGCACCACTACACACGCGGAGGCAGCCGCACCCTCGACCGCCCGCGCGGCCAGCAGTATCGGCACGCTGGTGGCTACCGCACACAGCATGCTGGTTGCCACGACGATGCCCAGGCAGGTCAACAGCACTGGCCTGCGGCCTCGTGCGTCGGCAATGACTCCGATGGGTACGAAAGCCAGGCTCATCCCGAACAGGTAGGCCGCCACGGTGTGCTGCATAGCGGCCGGTGATGCGTGCAGATCGACGGCCATCTGGGGCAGTGCCGGCGTGTAGAGGTCGAGCGGTATCTGGCTCATCGGCACAACCAGCATCAGGAGCGCAACCAGATGCCGTGGCACAGACGCGGGGCCGGGCTCGGGATACGCGTCCCTCACACGGCCACATGATAGGCGGGGTCATCGCGCTTTGTGCGCACATTCGTCGACTATTGCGCTGAACACCACTGAACACCACCTAGTGAAAGCGGGTCTGGGTGCCCAGCGCGGGCGCTCGGTGCGAAGATTGCTGCCCGTGAGTGCAAGTTGGGGTTCCATGCTGGCCAGTCTCACCGCGCTCGCGCTGGTGATCGCCGTCTCGCCGCTGACCGTAATTCCAGCGGTGCTGGTGTTGCACGCACCGCGTCCACGGCCAGCGAGCGCCGCATTCCTGGGCGGCTGGCTGGTGGGGCTGGTAGCGGTGACGGGCATGTCCGTCGCGGGGTCCGGCATGCTGGGTGGTCTACACACAGCGCCGCCGGCCTGGGCCTCGTGGCTGCGGGTAGTTCTTGGGGCGGCACTCATCGTCTTCGGCAGCTATCGGTGGCTGCGCCGGCACGGGCACACCGAATCGCCGCGTTGGATGCGCTCGTTTTCCACCATTACCCCGCGGCGCGCCGGGATAACCGGTGCGGTGCTGGTGGTGGCACGACCCGAGGTACTCATCATCTGCCTGGCGGCCGGCTTGGCCATCGGCACCAGTGCGCTCGGCATTGCGGGCAAGTGGACGTGCGCCGGCGCCTTCGTCGTTCTCTCTGCATCGACGGTCGCCGCCCCAATAGTGGCGTACCTCAGCGCCGGTGACCGCCTCGATGAGCCGCTGACTCGGCTCAAAGACTGGATGGCCAAAAATCACGCGGCCATGCTCGCCGTTGTGTTGGTGGTAATCGGGTTGATGGTGCTCTACAACGGGATTGGGGCCCTATAGCCAATTGTCAGCGGCGTCCAGGCTTGGCGGCCGCGATCACCATGACGGCTAGCGCGATCGCACCCACTGCGATCAAGGGACGCCACCACTGTTCGCCGAGCCAGTAGATATTGGCGCCGATCAGACCCGGATGGTCCGCGTCGCCAAACAGCCAGTTGCGCGCGACAGGCGTTGCCAGCGAAAGCACCGTGCCGGCGAGGGTAACGGACAGTAGCGCGAAAAGCGTTCTGCTGGAGAACTGCCAGGTTCCTAGCACGATTAGGTAACTACCGGTGCCGGCCATGATCAGGCCGGTGACTCCGAGCACCGTTGCCGATTGAATCGCGGTGGCAACACCGAGGATCAGCAGCACGACGCCGACCAGGATCGTGGTTCGGGCGATGCCTTTGGTCAAAGACACAACCCGGTATCCACCCAGCGCCAGGGTCCGTAGGGTGAGCACGGATGGCTTGAGAGCACTGGGTAGCCACCGAATCGACCCAGCCGCCGCAGCTGCGGTTGCGGCTGCCTTCGCGAGGGTTTGCGCCATGAGCGGCGAGCGCTTGTCGCTGAGAAACGATTCCTCTGCAACCGGATTCTCGTTCAACAGGGCGTATTTGGCGTCTCCTGGGCTGGCGTCCAACACCTTGCGGGCCCAGCTGCGCGATGTCGTTGGGCTCCAATCCGGTCGCTCTCCCGGCTGTGGGTCGATCACTGTGTTGGCCAATCCGTCTAGCTCCTCGTCCAGGATTCGTCGCTGCCACGCCTGCGCTAGCCACAGTGCGGTCAGCGGCATGCTGGTCGGTATCGTCCGTGCCGGGTCGTCCAGAAATGCCAGCTCCTCGAGGACCATGCGCTCGGTCAACAGTTGCTTGGTTCCGCCGCCGACTGCCGGCAGTTGATAGCCGGAGCTTGGAAACTCAGGTGCGCCAAGGTTTTTGAGTTGGCGGACAAACCATTGCGATCGCTTTTCCGGCCCGGGTTTACCCACCCGGGTCTGCGCTATCCAATGCACCCGCCGAGGGTTCAGCAGCACGTGGACGAGCCAGCCGGCCCCGTCGAGTCGTCCCCACATCCAGTCATTGGCTCGCCAGGACCGCTTGTAAAAGGCGCCGAAGTCATGAAACTGCATGCCGGTCAGCTTGTGGCGGGCGGTCCCGAAATCGGGCGCGAGCAGACTGCGTGTATCGGCGCTCACCTGTACCAGCTCGATGGGCTGCTCGATGCCGGAATCTGCCGGCAGCATGGCCCGCTGGGTAGCAGCCAGATCGAACAGTTTCGTCGCTATCGTCGTGCGGTCGCCCCCAGCCCCTAGATAGTCCAGGTAGGTCTCGAGCGCACTGGCGCCTATGCGATCGTGCGAGAGCAATGAGCCCGGCTCGGCGGCCGGTGCAGCGTTGCCGCACAACCGCTGCAGCGTGTCATAACCGTTGACCAACGCCTCGCCGAGCCGGTCCCAGGCGTCCTCTTGCACTGCTAGCTGTTGGAGATAGCCGTCGGCGATCAAGGCAGCGGCATCCTTGAGCGACCCTGCCCGCAGAACCTTGTCCGCGCACACCGCCCGAATGAGCTCACCTAGGTCGACGGCGGTGGGCGCCGGACCGGCGGCATGAATGGCGGCAGTGAGCGCCGCCAATTCGGCGATATCGCCGTCTGACCTCACTAGGTGGTAGGCCGCCTGAGCGACGGCCAGCGCACTGCCTTTCGCAATGTTGTACGCGGGCTGGCCATATCGGGCAAGGTCGGCCGGCCGCTCGGGCAGCGGCTGGTCTGGCGGTTGCGACCAACACCTCAGCATCGCCTGTGTGATGTGCTGCCGGCACACTTTCTCGGCGTCGCCTGCCGCGAGTTCGGGTTCCCAGTTCTTCGGGACTCCTTCGGCTGACGTGCTCGAGGTCAGCGGCCAGCTGTCCAGCTGGCGGAGAAGCGCATCGGTCAGCTCGCGCGCATGTGTTCTCGCCTCGCGCACCTGGTAATCGGTCAGCAGTGGCGGTGTCAGCAGCCGAGTGTCTGGCGGCAGTGTTGCCGCCAGTTCCGCGAGACGCAGTTTGGCGTCTATCCGCGCCGCCGCACGGTCCTGATGGCCGCGGATCGCGCGCAGGTCGGTGGCGATCGACTGGGTGGTGATTGCACCCAGATCCCGCAGCAGGCCGGCGAGCAGCCCGAGCCGGTCGTCGGCAGTGTCGGCTGAAGTCTGTGGCACCAGGCTGGGTGCGGGCCCGGACGACGGGACGACGAAGAGCAGCACCCGGCGCACCGGGCGGCGGGCCGGGCGGTCACAGATGCGTTTGAGCAACACGTCGATGGGCCGGTTGTCGAGCAGGCTGCCGTCGGCGACCCAGTGCGGCCGGGTGATATTGGCGTACGGCGCCATCGGCGGTCGAGCCGGGGCAGCGCCCTGCGCCGGGGTTCCTTCCATGAAGGGCACAAAGGCGGGCTCGAAGGCGAGGGGAAATGCTGCTGAGCTGCGCGCAGCCAGCGCCAGCGCCGAGGCGATGCCCGGCTGCGCCAGGTCGGTCTCGGAGAAGGTAAACAGACCGCGTCGGTTGACGTATTGGACGCGAGTGCCGAACGAGTCGGTGAAGCTGCTTGCCTCTCCAGACAGCAGTGTTGTCGTGACGTAGAGCGTGGTGGACGGGGTACGGGTGCCGCCGGGAAACTCCGTGGGCGGGAACGGTCCAAGCTCGAGTTTGGGCAGCTGCGTGGCGAACGTGGCGTACAGCTGCTCGTCGCCGTACAGCAGGGACGGCGTGAACTCGTCCCGGGGGTCGCGCAGCAGGTCGGTCAAAGTGCCGAGATCGAGCCAGAGATCACGTAGCCCGCCCAGGTCAGCGCCCGAGACGCGGGACGAGGCAAGCAAAGCCGCGTTGATGCCGCCTGCGCTGGTCCCGGACAGGATGTCGATGTCGACGATCATGTCGAGCATATCGATGAGTTCGGCGTAGAGCCGCAGGGATGCCGCCGACTCGGTGGTAAGCCGGCTATTGGTTGGGAAGGTCCCGCCGGCTCGGCGCCATTGTGATGCTTGCGCGAGCAGGTTGAGTTCGCGCGCGACGCCGGCCATCCAGACCGCGAGGCTGACGCCGCCCGTCATCATCGTGGCGAGTCGGAGTTCGAGCGTCAGCTGGCTCACCGGTGTCGGCTCGTCAAATTCCATCAAGTACCCCTCACTGTCGCCCGATTGGTTATCCGAGCTGAGCCCCGCGGCCTAGATTCGCCAGATCGCGGCACAGCTGGGGAAGCCCGTTTGGCTGCAAACACGCGCGCCGACGCCAGCATGCTATCGGCGAACTACGCGTCGATGAGTGATTCCGCGTCGGCGCACACCGTCATGTCGCGCTCCCTCGGGCCACGTCGCGCCAAAGGTATCGCCGAACTGGGCTACCGGCGCCTGGGCGGGATCCCTGACTCATCGTCGATAACAGTCGACCGGTTCGTCTCGGACTTGGCTGACCACGGGTGTTCGGACATTGGCGCGGAGCTGGTGTCAACACGGCCGGCTAACTGGTGAGCTCGCCTTAGTATCACCTGATGACGATTGCGCCGGAACCGTTCTCGATACAGGGTCCGGGGGGTGTCCGCATAGTTGCTGACCGCTTCGGCGATCCCCAGGCGCGTGCTGTGGTGTTCATGCACGGGGGCGGGCAGACCCGCCGATCTTGGGGGCGGGCCGCTGCCGGCGTGGCCGAGCGAGGTTGGCAAGCCGTCGCGGTCGACTTGCGCGGCCACGGCGAATCCGACTGGTCGCACGCGGGCGATTATCGCGTCGCGAGCTTCGCTAGCGATGTTCAGGAGCTGTTGCGTGGCCTGCCCCCGCGCCCGGTCCTGGTGGGTGCTTCCCTGGGCGGGTTCACTTCGATGCTGCTGGCCGGGGAACTGTCACCGGGCATCGCCAGCGCGGTCGTGCTGGTGGACATCGTGCCGAACATGGACCCGTCCGGGGCAGATCGCATCCACGCCTTCATGGCGAATCGGGTGGAATCCGGGTTCAGCTCACTTGACGAGGTCGCTGACATGATTGCCGAGTACAACCCGCATCGGCCCCGGCCCGCAGATCTGGAAGGTCTCACCACCAATCTCCGCCGGCGTGGGGATCGTTGGTATTGGCACTGGGACCCGCAATTCATCAGCGGCACCGCGGCGTTTCCTCCGATCGAGGTCACCGATGTCGATCGGCTCTGCGCTGCCGTGGCCGTCATTCTGCGCAGCGGTGTACCGATGCTGCTCGTTCGGGGGCAGATGAGTGACCTAGTCAGCCAGGAACGAGCTGACGAATTTCTTTCCCGCTTTCCGGATGTCGAATTCGCCGATGTCCGCGGCGCGGGACATATGGTGGCCGGCGATCGCAACGACATTTTCGCCGGCGCCGTCCTGAATTTCCTGGCCCGACACGTCGCCACCGCTTGACTGTTCAGCGTTGCAGCGGCCATTGGAGCTGGCTCTTGGAGTGGTCGGCCGTGGCCCTCATTTCACCGCCGAATCCCGTGAGCACATCGGCACGCATTTGCTGTGTTGCACCGAAGGCCTTGATCGCTGCGACCATAGAGTCATAGCCGGCCTGCGATTTTCGACGGCAGCAACGCGCGCCCTGAGATTGGCGAGGACTCTGTCAAGGTCTTCTGCTGTGGCCACGTCGGCATCGTAAGGCTTCGGCAGCTTGATCGGCGTTAGGAGGCGAGCCCGGCATCCACCAGGCTTTGCACGCCGCTCTCGCAACCCCGCAGGAAATCGGGGCCATTCACCCCATTGACGGATTGCATCGCTGACAGCTCTTTGGCGCAGACCGTGTTGACCCGATCGGAGAGGTTGATGGCGTCCTCGGGAAAACCCATGGCCCGCATTCTGCTAACGGTGAAGCGGCCATCCTTGACCGCCTTGGTGTAGCCCAACTGGTAGGACGGGCCGGTTTCGGCGGTGTCGGCAAGAGCGGGGGCGCTGACAATCAGTGTCGTTGCGGCGGCCATGCCCAAGGCCAGTCGAGACAGCTGGCCCGTCGTCCTGTGCCAGCGTGAGGACCGTGGGTTGTCGCTGGTAGCTGCGTTGTCAGTCATCGCACTAGCCCGGATCTGGAAGAGAGGATCTTGCTTCCTGGAACGGCCGTCTGTGCCGTCTTGACGCCTCATGCGGGCTACTCTAGGGCATTAGTTCCAAAAATGGAATAATATCTCTAAAAATTACCGAAATTGAATCGTCGGTCATCGTGTGTTCCCAAGTGTGTGTCGATGTTGACCCAATCAGGAACGGGCACTACGTTGATGAGATGCCAAGACGTAGTCGAGCAGGTAGAGACCTTGGCCGCGTGCTTGAGTGGCTACTCAACCGCGATGTTCCGGATAGTGAAATCGGTTCCGCGCTGAAGTTGCCCAAGGCCACGTACTCCCGGCGCAAGGACGCCGATGACTTTCCTAACTTTGCCGAGCTGATCTCGGTGGGTGAGTACTTTGGTGTGTCGCCGCGGG
>NZ_VTZN01000309.1 GCF_008370645.1 Mycobacterium simiae | reverse complement strand
CGCCGGTGGGGTCGCTGGCGTGCAGGGAGTAGGTGTCTTGGCTGGTGCGGGTCAGCACCACGTTAAGACGGGTGGCCGCGGTGGCGTACAGCATGATTCCGGTCAGAGCGAACGGTAACCGCGGGCCGGTCGAGCCGCCACCAGCGTCCTCGAGCGTGGTCAGCGGGTGCAGGGCGGCATCGAGCAGGGCGGGATGAATGCCGTAGCCGGTGACGTCGGTGTCGGCGGGCAGGGCGACCTCCGCGTACACGGTGTCGCCGCTGCCCGGCTGGTGTCCGATCCCGACCACCCCCTGGAAGGGGCCGTCGTAATGCCGACCGCGCACGGCCAGCTGTTCGTAGAAGGCCCCGGTTTTGACGGCCTCGGTGATCGGCAGTGGCACCGGCGCGGGCGTGCAGGGCCGGTCCGCACTCAAGGTGCCGGTGGCGTGCAGGACCCAGACTCCGCGGTGCTGGTTGTCTTCGCTGGTGCGGGTGTGCACGCTGAACGGCCGACGCCCGTGCCCGTCGAGGGGCTGGACGGCGACTTGCAGATCAGTGGTCAACTTTGGCGTGAGGACCAACGGTGTGTGCAGGATCAGCTCGTCGATGACCGGGCAATCGACGTGTTGACCTGCGTGCAGGACTAGCTCGATGAATCCGGTCGCCGGGAAGACGACGCTGTCGTGGACGCGGTGACCGGTCAGCCAGGCCTGCGCGCTGGTCGACAGCCGCCCGCTGATCACAATTTGGTCTTGACCGGCCAGCTGGGTGAGCGCACCCAGCAACGGGTGTCCGGGCCGGTCCAGGCCGGCGGCGCTGACGTCGGCGGCGGTGCTAGGCGCCAGCCAGTAGCGACGGTGCTGGAAGGGACAAGTGGGCAGCGCGGTGGTCCGGGCATGGGGGTAAAGGGCGCGCCAGGCTGGGCTGTGCCCGCGGGTGTGCAGTTGACCCAATGCGCTGCTCAGCGTGTCAAGGTTGGGCCGGTCGCGGTGCGAGGTGGTGATGACCGCTGACTGGTCACGCCCCGCAGCGTTGCTGAGGGCGTCGGTGATCGCCGGAGCCAGCACCGGTTGGGGGGATAACTCGACGAACGTGTGCTCGCCTTGGGCGAGCAATCCCGCGACGCTGTCGCCGAAGCGGACGCTTCGACGTAGATGGTGGGTCCAGTACAGCGCCGAGGTGAGTTGTTCAGCGGTAGCCAGCTGTCCGGTGAGGTTCGACACCACCGGCAGCATGGGCGGGTGGTAGGTCAAGCCGGCGGCGATGGCCTCGAATTCGGGCAGTGCCGGGTCCATGGCCGGCGAGTGGAACGCGTGGCTCACGGCCAGCGCGGTGGTTTTGACGAGACGCTTGCTGCACTGTGCGCGAAGGCTATCGATCTGGTCGAAGGACCCGGCTACGACGACCGAGGTGGGGCTGTTGATCGCGGCGATCGCGGTATCGGGGTAGTCGCCCAGCAGCGCGGTGACCGCGTGCTCGGTGGCGTGGATGGCGAGCATCGCCCCGGGGGTACACGCTTGCATGAGTCGGCCCCGGGCGCTGACCAGCACCGTGGCGTCGGCAAGGCAGAACACTCCGGCGAGGTAGGCGGCGGTCAGCTCGCCGAGGGAGTGGCCGAGCAGGCAGTCCGGGTGGATTCCCGCGTCGGCCAGTACCGCGTGCATCGCCGCTCCGAACGCGAACAACGCCGGCTGAGCGTAGGCGGTCTGCTGCAGCAACCCCGCCGACGCGGTGTCGGGTGCCGCGAAAATGACCTCGCGCAATGACATGTCGAGGTGGGGATCGAAGGCCGCGCAGACCCGGTCGAGAACGTCGGCGAACACGCGGTGGTCGCGGTAGAGCTGGTGGCCCATGGTCGGGTATTGCGCACCTTGACCGGGCAAGACGAAAACGATCTTGCCGGCGGGTTGGGCCAGATGATGCTGAAACAGGCATGGGTGCGGCTCGCCGGTGCGTAGTGCGTGCAGCCCCGCCAGCAACTCGGCACGGACGTCGGCGGCGGCGGCCGGGGCGATGACCGCGGCTCGATAGGGGTGCTGGGTACGGGTGGTGGCCAGGCTGTATGCCAGATCGGTGACGTCGACGTCGGGGTGCTCGACAAGATGCCGATGCAAGCGGTCGGCGTGGGCGGCCAATGCCACCAGACTGCGCCCGGACACCGGCCATACCCTTAGCGCACTTTCGCTGACCGGCATCTCACTCGACTCGGCAGGAGCCGGCTCGGCGGGGGCCTGCGCAACGATCACGTGGGCGTTGGTGCCGCTGATCCCAAATGCGGACACCGCCGCGGTGCGCGGATGATCGGTGTCCGGCCAGCTGGTCGGTTCGGTGAGCAGGCGCACCGTGCCAGCCGACCAGTCCACGTGTGGGCTGGGACGGTCCACGTGCAAGGTGGGCGGCAACACGTCGTGGTTAAGGGCGGTGATCATCTTGATCAGCCCGGCGACCCCGGCGGCGGCTTGGGTGTGGCCCAGATTCGACTTGATCGATCCCAGCCACAGCGGATGATCGGCGTCGCGGTGAGCGCCGTAGGTAGCGATCAGCGCCCCAGCTTCGATCGGGTCACCCAACGTGGTGCCCGTGCCGTGCGCCTCGACGACATCGACGTGGTCTAGACGCACCCCGGCGTTGGCGGCGGCTTGGGTGATGACGCGCTGCTGTGCCAGGCCGTTAGGGGCGGTCAATCCGTTGGAGGCGCCGTCCTGGTTGATGGCCGACCCGGCGATGACCGCCAACACGCGGTGGTTGTTACGGCGGGCGTCGCTGAGGCGTTCCAGCACCACAACACCAGCGCCTTCGCCCCACCCGGTGCCATCAGCGGCGGCGGCGAACGGTTTGCACCGCCCGTCGCCGGCCAGGCCACGCTGGCGAGCGAACTGGATGAACGACGCCGGGGTAGTCATGATGGTGACGCCGCCGGCCAGGGCCAGACTCGATTCACCGTTGCGCAGCGACTGACACGCCAAATGCGTGGCCACCAGCGACGACGAGCAGGCCGTG
>NZ_VTZN01000308.1 GCF_008370645.1 Mycobacterium simiae | reverse complement strand
CGGGCGGCCGCGGTGGGTCGGCGACGGGCTGCGGCTGCGGCGGTGCGGGCGGGCGGGTGGCCGAACCCGCGTCAGACAACATGCCGACCACCACATCGGCGACGTTCTTACCCATGGTGCCTCCCTCGGTTGCTGCGCCCCTCTTTGACGTGCTGCATCACCGCGACGGTGAACGCGGCGTAGGCCTGAGCCAGATCCGGGTCGGCCTCGACGTCGCCGAGCACATGTCCCCCACTGACCATCCGCTCGGCGGCGGTGCGCTTGGGGATCAGCGCCTCGAACAGCGGCAGCCCGTCTGCCTGCAGCGCGGCCAGCGTCTCGCGGCTGATGAGCGTGTTCGGCTCGTACTTGGTCAACAGCACGCCCATCAGCTCCGCGGAGAGCACCTGATGTGCGCGGAGCGAGGCCGCCCACTCCAGGAACATGTGCACGCCGCGGCGGCCCCACTTGCTGGCATCGGTGGGCACGATCATCCAGTCGGCGGCGTTGAGCGCGGAGATGACCAGCTGCCCGAGGTTGGGCGAAAGATCCAGCACGATCGCGTCATAGTCGGCGTAGACCGGTTCGAGCCGCATCGCCATCTGATACTCTCGGCGATGCATCATCACCAGCTGCTGGTCGAGCTTGGCCACCGCCAGCGTCGAGGGTACCAATTCCAGATTCGGGATCCGGGTCTTGCGGATCACCTGCGCGATCGGGACCTGCTCGGCAATCAGGTCGTAGAGGTCGAGTTCCACATCGTCATCGGGATCGAACATCGACGTCGAGTTGGCCTGCGCGTCGCAGTCCACCAGCAGGGTGCGCCACCCGCCCTGGGCCAGCCCGGCAGCCAGGCTGACCGCGGTGAACGACTTGCCCACCCCGCCCTTGTGGTTGGCGATCGCTATCACATCTGATTTCACTTGAGCCCCTTACGTCACAACCTTCACAGTGGTGATTAGAACACGGCGTGACCTGGTGTTTGTGCGATGCGGCCACGGCGTGTTGCGAACACCCGGTGATCACAACACCGGGCGACACCGCGATCCGGTGACCGCGACACGCGCTCACGGCGTCGCCGGATCACCCGGGCACCCGGTGATCGCGCAACCCGATCACGCGATGAGGCAATCACGCCGTCATCTGGTGGCCCGATCACGGTGCTACTCGGTGACGAGGTGACTGAATCACCGGAGCAGCGCATCACCGCGTGGCGCGGTGATGGGGCCATGTGGTGACGGGATCACTGCGTCAGCACATCACCGGGTGTGCCGATCACCGAGTGACCCGGTGGTGCCGCCACCCGGTGATCGAGAGGCGGCGATCACCCGGTGAGGCGATCACCCGATCACACGTAGACCCGGTGTCCGCATCGCCGAATCACCCGATCACACGGCCACCGGGGGCCCAATGGGGCGGGCAGCAAATCACGCAGCGCCACGCTTGGGGCCCGCGCTACACAGAAACTCCCATGTCGCCAGGCAGGCGACACCGCGCGATCACTTTACCGCGGTAAAGTGGCAAACCGGCGCGGCGGCAGCGACCCCGGTAGCGGGGGAGTGGTGCCCACGAAGAAGGCCGCGTGTCACTAGCGGCGCGGCGCGGCGCGGGCCGATAGCATCGGGGCCTACCCATCCGAAGTACTCCGCCGTGCGGGGGAAGCATACGGAAGGCCTTCTATGGCTGTGCACGTCGTTCTCAACCAGAAGGGCGGCGTCGGCAAGAGCACCATCGCGGTCAACTTGGCCGCCGTCACCGCCGACGTCCTCAATCACCACGACGACCCGGAGGCCAGCTCGCCGGTGGCCGCGATCTCGGTCGACCCGCAGGGCTCGGCGGTGTGGTGGGCCGCCCGAATCAACGACCTGCCGTTTCACATCGTGCAGGCCCACGACGACCTGGCCGGTCTGGCGCGCCTGAAGCAGCTGCCCACCATCAAACACGTCTACGTCGACACCCCCGGCTGGATCGACCTGGACGCCGGCACGAACAGTGGCGACCCGCTGGGCCGCGGACCGGCCGCCGACGCGCTGCGCGCCGTCCTCGACGTCGCCGACCGCGTCATCATCCCCATCGAGACCGAGCCGCTGTCGTTCGACCCGACCGCGCGCACCATCAACAAGGTCGTCAAACCCCGCGGCCTGCCCTACACCGTGGTGATCAACAACTGGGACCCCCGCGACGGCACCCACGACCTCAACGAGACCAAGGAATTCATCCGGCTGCACCGCTGGCCCCTGGCCCACACCGTCATCCGCCACTACAAGCTGCACGCCCGGGCCAGCGCCGACGGGCAGGTCGTCACCGAATACCCCGCCAATCGGGTGGCCCTGCAGGCCCGCGAGGACTTCTACCGGTTCGCACTCGAGCTCAACATCGGGGGAGTCAACTGATGGCCCCCCGCGGAAAACGCACCAGCCTGGCCGCCCTGGCCGGCGACGTTGGCGACAACTCGCCGGTGGACCGCCCACCCGCCGACGCGGGCCCGGCGCGCAGCGCCGCGCTGACCGAGCTGACCGCCAACCCGCGCAACCCGCGCGAGGACCTCGGCGACCTCACCGACCTGGCGTCGATCGCCGACATGCAGCTGCAGCCCGCCGTGGTCGTCACCGCCGCCGCCTACCGCGCCCTGTATCCCGACGACGACATCGCCACCCGCTACGTCGTGGTCAACGGCTGCCGGCGGCTGGCCGCGGCCCAAAAGTATGGGCGCGCCGATCTGGACATCGTCGTCAACGACGCCATCGCGCGCGACCGCGTCACCCTCATCTCGGCGGCCATCACCGAGAACGTCGACCGCCAGGACTTCGATGTCATCGAGGAAGCCCGCGCGGTGGAGGCCCTGGTCGCCGAATGCGGACGGGCCGATCTGGCCGGCCAGCGCCTGCACCGCACCGAAGGCTGGGTGTCGCAGCGCCGCGCCCTGCTGAAGCTGGCCCCCGAACTGCAGACCGCCCTGCGCCGCGGGGAACTGGCCATCCGCGAGGCCCGGTCCCTGGCCCGGGTGCCGCTGGAGCAGCAGGTGGCCCGCTGGCGCGCCGCCCAGGACAAGCAGTCCGGCGACAACCCACCGCCGCCGGATGCCTCCAAGCCGGCCCCGTCCCGGT
>NZ_VTZN01000307.1 GCF_008370645.1 Mycobacterium simiae | reverse complement strand
CTTCGCATGAGTTAGTCCCTCGACTCGGATCGCGCAATAGCATTTAGCTTCCCTCCTCAGCCTGATTCGGCATTCAGCTGGGCCATAACGCTTTCCGGAAACCCGTCTAGAAGTACAGCGTCCAATTCATCGTAAGAAAGCGGAAGGATATGACTGTAGGCCATATCGCCGCGAGTCATGATGAAATACGCGTTGGAGTTGTTCCTCAGCACATACTTGACCGTGCGGTAGCTCTCAATGTACATGTTCACCAACGGATCAAGACCCGCGTCGTCCCATCGCCAGCTTATCGGTTCCATTCGGCAATCAATCCGGAGCGACTCTGCGATATTATAGATTATGAACTTTCCGGCGTCTTGGATTCGCGCAAAGTTTCCCTGAGAAGTTTCAACCGGGGTCACGCTCCGCTCGGTGGATGCACGCAGGCACCGATAACGCCCGTCAGCACTGCCCTCAAGTATGAAAGCCCACCAATCTGGGTATGGGTATCCAAACCGAAAATGCAAGCGGCCGCTTTCCAGATCCGCTTCATCGGGCGCCGCCTTGCCTGCATAGCCGTATATTCTTCGCCATCTGCTATACCGGCCTATCAACTCAACAATATCAGGATCACCCTCTTTAAGAATTGGCATCTGGCTCCTTTGTTGGTGTAGTGAATATGCGGATCACTCCGGCCGATCTATTTCTTTGAGAAGCCGTGCTTTAATAAGCTCCTCGACCGGCACCGGGCGTCGGGTCGATTGGTCGAGGACAATCCACTGCTCCCCACCGCCCGGCTGCCCGAACACTTCCTTGGCTGGGCCGTGCTGTACCACCCAGTTGTCCTTGCCCAGAGGTATTGGCCTACCCGTGCCTTCGAATACGTGATACTGCGTCGCCAGCCCAGGAGGGGTTGCACGTTGGGCTAATGGGGTTCCCTCCGGCGACAGGTAGCCGCCGGCGTTTGAGCCTAGGCGATCGAGTCGAAGCTCGCTCGGAAAGTGATTGGTCTCCAACGGTTCGCCTAGAAATCCATTATTGGGTGCTTGGCCGTCCCAATCCCACCATGTTTCGCCGCTCGAGCCCTGAATCGTGAATTCCCACTCAAATTCCTGCAAGGTCCGTCCAGCGCGCGGTTCGTATTCATCGAGCACGTTGGTGGCTCAGAATCTACTTCTAGCCGCCGCAACTGGGTCGACACTGGGTCAGAGCCGGTATAGCAACCAAGAACTTGCTATTATCGCGCCCTAAGTTATCTCGGATTTGCTGGTAACCGGTTAGTGACACTTTCAGGGAAGCCCTCGAGCAGCGCAACATCTAGCTGATCGTACGATAATCTAAGAATGTGATGGTACGGTTGGATACCACCGGAATACGCGATCAGGTATGCCTTGGCGTCGCTACGCAGTTCGTACTTCGCCTGCTTATCAGATAAGAAGATCTTGTTTACTTCAGGGTCCAAACCCGCGTCTCGCCACTTTTTTTCTAACGAATCAAGTCCGAGAGAAACTCGAAGCAGATCGGCAATCTCGTAAACGATGTACTTGCCCGCATCTTGTATTCGCGAAAAAACCGCGCGTGAGGTTTCAAGGGGAATGTTGCGGCGTTCGGTCGATGCGTGTAGCACGTGATACTGTCCTTCCGGATCGCGTTCGAGTATATACGCTGACCAATCTGGATACGGGTACCCGTCACTAAAGTAAAGTCGATCGTTCTGCCAATCAGGTTCATTTGGCTCCGCCTGCCCCGCGTAGTAATAGATCCGCCGCCACTCATTATAGCGCCTGATCAATTCCGCGATGTCTTTTTCATTAATATGTCGCATTTTCCTCTTCCGGTCGCTAAATCTGTCACTCAGTTAATCAACGGGCCATGAACGAGCCAGAGATTAATCTGATCTAAGCAACTCGATTATCATTTCGCTTCTCTTTAGCTCGGCAACCGATACAGGTTCGCCAGTCGCTCGGTCGATGACGACCCACTGCTCCCCACCGCCAGGTTGCCCGAATGCGCTTTTAGCACGGCCATGTAGTACTAGCCAATTCTTATCAGGTGGAACTGGGTTCCCGGTGCCCTGGAACACATGGTATTGCGCCGCTAGCCCGGGTGGGGTTGCACGTTCGGCCAGTGGGGTTCCTTCGGGTGACAGGTAACCACCACCGTTTGGACCTAGTCGATCAAGTCCAAGGCCGCTCGGAAAATGATCGGTCTCCATCGGATCTCCTGCAAATCCATTGTTGGGAGCTTGAGTGTCCCAATCCCACACAATCTCTCCTTTCTTGCCTCGAGCCGTGAATTCCCCCTCAAATTCTTCCAAGGTCCGTCCGGCTAGAGGTTTGTAGCCATCGAGTACGTTGGCCGGAACTCCCCCGTCAGCCAAGCGCGTGATTTCCGCACCAGGATGCTCCAGTACGCGCAGCGCATCGCCGGCAGGAAACGAATAATCGAGTCCCGGAACCTTGGTAGGGACTTGTAGCCCTTGAGCACGATCCGCGACGTAGTGCGTTTCGCCGACGGTGCGATCCTCCTCAGGAGCGATTCCATGTCTGAGTGTGTCGTCAGCGCCCAGTTCTTGGCCCCATTGCCGGTCACCAGGCCCGAAATTTCCGGTGGCGTCACCAGGCCCGCGCGTGCCACCTGCTCTCGGCGATGGTTCGGGCGGGAGACTGTTCGATACAGCACGGTCAGCGAGCATGTGTGGCACATCACCACGCGGTGCTGGTGGTTCGGCGGGGCTAACGGAGGCGGTGAGTCGGGGGGCCAAGGCACGCGACGCCGCGGGTGTGGACGGCCCAGAAGTCGCGGGCGCCAGTTCAGTGGACGTTCCGGCCGGCGACGCCGAAGCCGACGTATGTTCAGCCGGGCGCGGAGTGCTCGACGGCATGTGCTCACCCGTTGCTGTTACAGGACGCGGTTCGGCAGGCGGTGCCGGATCGCCCGGACCGACCGGCACCTCGGTCCGCCCCTGGGCTGCCGAACCCGCCGGCGCAGTCGGCGATTCAGTTCGTATGTTGCCCGGCGGCGCGGATTCGGCTGGACGCGTCGACTGCCCAACCGGTACCTGCGGCGGCTTGTCCGGCAAGGCTACCGGGCTCCCGCTGGGTTGCGGATCGGTCTT
>NZ_VTZN01000306.1 GCF_008370645.1 Mycobacterium simiae | reverse complement strand
CGGGCGCGCCGCGGACGCTGCGGCTGCGCTCCGAGACGGCCACCGCGCTGCGGGCCGCGTGGCTGGAGGCCAAGCGTGACGATGTGCTGCTGACCGCGCAGGATTTCGCGTCGAATCTCGTCGAGGAGGCCCTGGGAACACGGCGGCGCCGACGCCGACCGGCCCCCAGCACGGTCTGAGCCCTCGATGCCTGCCAGCAAATCCACTTCTCGATGTTCCGGATGCATCAGACTCCGTTGAACTGGTGCTTCTGCGGCCACGATGACGAATCCCGGTTTACCGCGGTAAAGTGGCAAACTCCTCGGCCTTCGCAACCGCAGCACGCGACCGGTCATCAGGCTTGACTGAGGACCCTCGCTCCGACCAATTCCGCGAGCAGGTCGATGGCGTGGCGTTCCTCGTCGATGCTCGGTGGTCCGGTCGCCAGCACCGCATGCAGGTATTCCTGTCGGTGCGGGTCGCTCGGTTCGGCCACCGGCATGCCACCTGCAGCCTGGTCGTGGCTGGGCTGGTCGCGGGCAGCTTCGCGCAGCTCCAGCCAGTCGTGCCAGGCGGCGCGTTCGCGCTGGTGGCGTTGGATGCGCTGGGCGCGGTACTCCGCCAGGTGGTGAGCAGCGGCGATGTCGTCGAGGGTGACCGTGCCGGGGCTGACGTGGCCGCGGCGGCGCGTGATGAGTCCGGCGGTGGCCAGAGCAGCCAGGGTGTCGTATCCGGTGCTGGTGGCCACGTGGGCGGCCGAGATCACGTCTCGGGGGCCGGTCAGCCCGCGATGCACGATCAGCTCGTAGACACGGCGGTGGCGGTGGCCGATCACTTTCCAGGCCGGGTGGACGTCTTCGACGCGGGTCGCCGCGACGGCCCCCAGCGTCGTGTCCACCGGGTTCTGCCGGGTCAAGGCGTAGTAGTCGGGCCGGCGGCCCTGGGCGACGCGGGTGCGGACCAGGGGAGAGCCGGGCCGATCGCGGGTGTCGCGCAGGAACTGCCACACGATGGTCTCGCTCAGCAGCCCGGTGGCGATCGACAGCGACCGCCCGCCGACTCCGACCACGGGCACGCCGTTGATGATCTCGCCGGCCCGCACCGCGTGCACGGCCAGCGCCTGATACACCGCGGCCCCGATCCACCGGTAGGGGTGACCGGGGTATTCCTGCTCCACCCAGGCGGTCGCGTTGGCCAGCCAGCGCCGGTGAAGCTCGGGGCCGGGGCTGCCCCCCCGTGTGTGTTCTTGGACTTGTGCACAGACAGGCCGGAAAAGGGGGCTGGTGTGCGCGGCCCACGTCAGGGCCTTGTCGACGTCGCGGCGTAAGGCGGGCCCGGCGTGGTGGCGGTAGCGGTCATAGGCGGCGCCCAGGCCTGGCCGCCAGGGCCGGCCCGTGGCGATCAGGGCCTCGATGGTGGCCAGGCTGTGGCCGTGCAGCACGGCGTGGGCCAGCACGGACTGGCGGGCCTCGGAGTGGCTGGCCCAGGTGGTATCGGGCGGCAGCTGGCCGGTGGTGGCGTAGGCGGTGATCCGGTCGGGCAGCTCGCCGGTGCGGGTGTATTCGGGGCGCAGCCGGGTGTGGGCCCCGGTGCCGGTCAGGGCGTCGCGGGCCTGCGGCGCCGGAGTGGGGGCAGAGGCGGGGTGCAGGGCGCCCAGCAGGACGCCGAGGCGGGGCAGCAGCGCGGGGTCAGAGCGTGTCGCGAACACCTCGACGGCGGCGCGCAGTTCCCCGTCCAGGGTGCGGTACCCGCCCTCGCGGCAGGGGGAGCCGGGCACGGTGATGCAGCCGGTGGCGGGATTGGTCATCGGGGTCTTGTCCAGGCTGGGCAGCCGGGCCTCCAGCAGCCGCAGCAGCGCGCTGAGCTCGGCGGCGGTGGCCGCGGTGCCGGCGGCCAGGGGCACCAGGATGTGGCGGCCGCCGCTGGCCGAGCGGTCGGTGACGGCCAGCCCGCCGCATTCGGTGATCCAGGTCAGGGCGCGGGTGAAGTCGGCATCGACAGTGTGCTGGTCGTGTCGCTTGGTGTCGAAGTCCAGGGCCAGGACCTGGGTGCGACCGCGCAGGTACAGCGGCACCGCGGCGGGCACGCGGGGCAGTCGGCCGGTGAGGCCGGTGGTGCGGTCGAACTTGTGCGTGGCCGGGTTCCACAGGCGCACGGTGGGCCGGGCCGCGACCAGATGCGCCAGCGCCTTCCAGGCGCCGGCCGGGCCGGTGGGTGCACCGGCCGGGGTCCGGGTGGGCATGGCTCAGGCGATCTCGACCAGCTCGGGGCCGCTGGTGGGGTGCAGCCGGCCCCGGGTGTCGAGGTAGACCCAGCGGTGCTGGCGCCACAGCACCGGGACGCTGCTGGTGGTGGTGCGCGGGTCCACCAGATAGCCCAGGTCGCGCGCGGTGGGCAGGTCGGTGTGTTCGATCAGCTCGATGCAGTTGGCGCAGGCGGCCAGGGCGTCGGCGGGGCTGGCCAGCGCGGTGCGCGGCGGGCGGCGCCGGCGGGTGAAGATCGCCGACTGCCGGTAGGTGCAGGCCGGGGCCATGATCTCGCAGTTGGCGCTGGCGCGGGCGGTGATCAGCGCGGCCACCACCGGGGCGGGGGGAGCGGTGACCAGCGTGCCGACAGCGGGCGCGATGGGCGGTGACGGCGGCGGATCGGGCTGCGGGTCAGGGGATTTCGGGGGACGGCTGCCCTGCGAGCGGCGCCCGATCAGCAGGGGCCGCTTGGCGGCGAAGTCGCCGTTGACCCAGACCCCGGCCCACATGCCGTAGCTGGGCCGTTGGCGCAGGGCGTCCTCGGCGCAGCCGCCCAGGCTGGGGCAGCTCAGGCACTGGCGTCGGGTGAAGGCTTTCCGTGCGGGGTCGACCCAGTCGCCGGGATGGCTCAGGCACGGTGTCGGGGGTGGTGGGGCGGTGTCGTTCTTGTGGTTCACGAGGCAGTCCTCTATCGTGAAACCAGCCTGGCTAAGGTTGGTTTCTGTTGGTAGAAGCCATAACCGGAGTCGGTAGCTCCGGTCGCAGGTGTCCCCGCTTCGGCGGGGACTTCTGCGTCTAAGGCCCTATGAAGTTGTGTGCTGGACGCGGGCCAGCAGGTTCTGCGTGGGTGGCGTGTGCTCCTTGTGACTCGTGGTGACGGTGTACGTGGGTGTTACTACAGTGACATGAGTGCGCGGTTAAACCGCGCAGACACGCCGCGCGGTTGAACCGCACCGAAGGAACGCTACCGCCGCCGATGCCGC
>NZ_VTZN01000305.1 GCF_008370645.1 Mycobacterium simiae | reverse complement strand
CAGGCCTTGGTTGGTCTTCACCGCGTTCTGATACCTGCTGATGTCGGCAGCTGAAAGCCCATATGTTGCGGGGTTGTTGAAGACATCATTTCCGACGTTGTGAAGCGCCTTGTCCCGAAGGCTCTCAGGTGTTACGCCGTGCTGTCTGGCCTTATCTTCTACCCTGCGCAAGTCGTCGTTCATCACCGCAAGGTTGACCTGTCCACGCACTTCGGCGGGAATACCGTTGAGGTTGCCCAACTCCTGCGGGTGTTGATCGACCAGCAGCCGTCTTTGCTGCTCGCTGAGGGAATCCCACCAGCTCTTGACTTGCTCCGGATTGGTGTCCAGCGGCGGGATCAAGAGCTCGTCGGCTACTTCAATCTCCGCCGGGTCGCCGCCGTCGGCGCGTAGATTGCCCAGCCCGCTTTGCAAGATCGCCGAGTAGCTGTCGCGAATGTGCTTGATCTGGGCCAGGACTGCTTTGGTTGCGGCAACAGCCTCGTCGCAAAGGATATCGGCCTCGCATTGGTCGTCGTTGGCGAGCGCCTCACCGATCTCGCAGTCGATATCTTCGAGGTCTTGCTCAAGCGCCGAGATGTACCAGCCGGCAGCTCGTTGTGCCTCGGCCAGGGCGGCCGCGATGTTCTCCAAATCGACCGCGATCTTGGGCAATTGCGCGGCCTGCAGCCCCAGCGATTTGGTCACCCGCTGCACTTCGGCTGAGTCGTTGATCGGGTGTTCGCCGTTTTCCCGATTCCAGGCCCATTCAAAACGCTGCAGCGCCTGATTGAAGGCGGCGTCGGCCTCTGCCGTGCACGCACCCGCGTCATGAAAAGCTTTGGCCAGATCGGAAATCTGGGCCGGGCGACCTACCTGCATGCTCTTGTTAAGGGCCCATGGATCGCCGCCGGCCTCTGCGATCAGGCGCGCCACGCTGATGTAACGCAGTTGCATTAGGCTGCCCGCGGTTTTGCGGTAGGGCGCTCGATGGGGTTTGTTGCAATGCGCCGTGCAGTCGTGCGGCGAGTCTGGGCACCTGTGATCGCTTGGGGCACAACATTTGCGGCTCTCGAGTCAACAGAAGATGCTATTGGCGTCAGAGCAATCCGCGTCGGGTGAGTGGCGTTGCCCCCCTCGACCAACATTGCAGACTCTCCTCTAACGGGCCGTCAGCTCTTGCAACGCCTGCATCGCGTCGGCGGCGGCTTGCTGCACTGTATCGTGTTGGGCTTCGAGACGCAGCGTGTCGCCTCGGATCTCGGCAACGATCGCCGACGCCATGGCCTGCCGCTCCGCTCGCGCGTATGCTTGCTCGATGGCTGCGGCGGCCGCGACCTCGCGCAATAGGTTCTCCAAATCGACCAACAGCGAGCGGATGTCACGCATGTCGCGGTCGGCGCGAGTGACGCTACGGCGCGCTTGCCACAGCTGAACCAGGCACTGGTAGATCGACTCACGCGCCGCTCGCGCACCCTGGCACAGCGGACCGTAGGTGAGATCATTTCCCGGCTGCGTATCCAGCACGTGCCGCACGACGGTCTTCAATTCCCCGGCAGCGATGAAATCCGTTGACACCTCGCCACGTACCCGTCGCGCGACCTCGGCACGAATCAGGTCAACCGGCGAGACGTGATCGCGACCCTCGCTAGCCACCGTGCCATGCGCCAACTCGCGAAGTGCATCGGCAGCAGCTCGACCAACGGCATCGCGCTGCTCGGCGACACCTACTGCGTCGCCGCATATCTCGGCTACAACTGCGGCGGCCATCGCTCGCCGCTCCGCATACGAGTACGCCCATTCGACGTCAGCGGCGGCGATGCCCGCCAGCAACACATTGAGCACGTCAACCAGTAGCGCGCGGACATCGCGGTGACCGGAAAGCCATTGCTGGCGGCGCGCGTCCAGCACATCACGGCGCCCAGTCCACAGCTGGCTCAAGCGTCCGTATATCTGCGCGCGAGCGGCTTCGACGGCCTGGTACAGCGCCCCATGCGCGATGGAACTCGGCTGCGGAGGAGTATCCAGCTGAAACTGCACGGCAAGCAGCAGTTCGAATGCCGCGTGAGCAGCCATGGAAACCTCGCCGCCCTGCAATTGACGTTCGATCTCAGCACAAATCACGTCGAACGCCGACGACGAATCGTCACTCACCGCCGTCGAGTCTCTCATCGGGGTTGCGATCGTAGTCCTTGTCAGGCAATAGGATTCGTCGTGTGGATCTGGTAACCACCGGCGGCTTACCCTCCGTGGTTTTCACCGGGACGCTCGGCGGGGCCGTCAACCGGCCCTTCACGGGCTGGCCGTTGGGCACGCCCGGAGCCGTAACGCGCTTCTCAGCCGGCTTGTCCTTGCTTCCGCCTTCACCGCCGTGGCCCATCGCGCCCGGGGGCATCATCGGCATGCCGGTCGCACCCATCGGCGTCGACGACGGCGATGTGCCACCGGTCGTTGGCGCCGCGACCGACTTGCCCGGTGCCCCAGCGGGGGTCGTCGGCGGCGACGATGACGGCACCGGCGGCGGGCCCAGATAGCTGGTCGGGGTGGTGCCGCCACCGCCCCCACCACCAGATCCGAGGCTGCTAGCACCACCACCGCCAGCGAGGCCGGGCTCACCACCCACAGCGTCGACAAGTCGCGCGTCGTCTGCAGCTAGTCCCTCAGCGCCCTGGCTTTGCTGAAGCGCGCTCATCAGCGGCTGCATCGCGCCTTGTCCGGCTTGCATGGCCTGTTGGGGGAGCTGGGTGAGTGGCCCCATGATGCCGCCCACCGCGCCCCCGATCGCACCGGTAATTCCTGAGACGGCTTGTTGGATCATTTGCGTAGCTCCCTGCGCGCCGCCTTGGGCGCCCACGCCTTCAAACTGCTGCGCCGCGTCCGCCTCATTAGCCGGGAACTTGCGTGCGGCGTCGGCCGCATGGGCCCGCCGATCGGCGTCGTCGGCCGCGATATCGGCGTTGGTGGGAACCAGATCGGCGTTTGTGGCCGCGCCGAACCCTGCCACCCAGCCGTCCATCAACGTTCCGCCTGGTTGCACGGGTCCCGGCGCCAGCGGCGCTGGAGGTGGGGCATCGGCCGCCTGCCCATAGATTCCGGGCGACGCCTTGATTTCGAATCCAGTCATGCGGAACTCCTTGTTGATGTGGCCGCGATTGCCCAGGCGAGGTGATAATTCGCCCCAGGTTGGTTGCCTTCGATTAGCGCGTTGATCGCCGCCAGCAGCATCCAATCGACGGCCGCGGAAACGTCGTGATGCGGATAGGCGGCCAGCACC
>NZ_VTZN01000304.1 GCF_008370645.1 Mycobacterium simiae | reverse complement strand
GCGGTCGCAATTGCAGGATCAGCGATCGCGACAGCAGCGGGGCCACCACCGAAAAGGACGGGTTCTCGGTGGTCGCGGCCACCAGCAGCACCACTCGGTTCTCCACCGCCGACAACAGCGCGTCCTGCTGGGTTTTGGAGAACCGATGTACCTCATCGATGAACAGCACCGTCTGCTGGCCGGAGAGGAGGCCGCTGCGTGCCTGGTCGATAACCGCACGAACCTCCTTAACGCCGGCCGACAACGCCGACAGCGCCTCGAACCGGCGTCCGGTCGCTTGCGAGATCAACGCGGCCAGTGTTGTTTTGCCGCTGCCCGGCGGCCCGTAGAGGATGGCCGACGCCACACCCGACCCCTCGACCAAACGGCGCAGCGGAGAGCCGGGCCGCAACAGGTGATCCTGGCCGACCACCTCATCCAGCGATGCCGGACGCATCCGCACCGCCAGCGGCGCCCCGGCTGACCCGTCGAGTTGGTGATCGGTCGTATTCGGTGCGCCGGGCAGGTCGAAAAGACCGTCGGACACAGTCTCAGGCATACCACGCACGCCTCGGAACGGGCAGCGGCGCCGTCCAACCTAGGCGCAACCGGCACCAATCCGCGCGCCCGCCGCGCACATTTGCTAAGTTCCGGTTTGCTAAGTTCCGCCCGCTAGCGGGCTTAGTGCCACATCGGTCGATTCGTAGGTGTTGCCGTAGGCGTCGGTGATAGTGCTCGTCGTAGTGTCCGACAGCCCAAAGGTGACCCCAGCCATCACACCTACCAGGGCGCCGATCGCCACGGCATAGACGATGACGGGCACAACCAGCGCTGCGACGTTTTTGGTGAACTTGTTCCACGACCAACTGATGGCTTCACCGACGTTGAAATCCGGTGTCTGCGGTCCGCTGAAACCCGGCTGTGGCGGGTAACCCGCCGGAGGGGCGCTTGGCGGACCATAGCCGGGGGGCGGGGGCGGAGTGCCGCGGCCGGGAGCGGAGTAGCCTCCCGGTGCCTGGCCATAGCCGGCCGGCGGAAACGGTGGCACCGGCGGGCTCGGCGGTGACGGCGGCGGGGCCGGTGGTGGCGGCGGCAACGCCGGCCTACTCGCCCTCGGTGCCGCCGGCGGCGCCGGCGGCACCGGCGGGGAAGGCTTCGGCGGCGGCGTGGCCGGTGGCGCCCGCGGGGCCGGCGGCAACGCCGGCCTGCTCTTCGGCTCCGGCGGCGCTACCGGCGGGGCGGCCACCACCGGCGGTGCCGGCGGGTCCAGCGGCAAGGCCGGACAGATCGGCGCCGGCGGTAACGGCGGCAACGGCGGGGCCGGCACGACCGCGGGCAAGGCCGGCGCCGGCGGCACCGGCGGGATGCTGTTGGGCACTGACGGCAGCACCGGGTTGCCGTAGGCGGCCGGCGGCATCCACGAATCGCCGTTACTCGACGGCAACCGCCGAAACCGCACGGGAAGCTGTCATTGATCGCAGTCCGCGTGCGCCGATGCCTACGCCGGCTGCTGATGTACACCCATCGCCGCCAAGCATTGCCAGGGCCATTCGGTTGGAGGATGGTAATCGGTGGGACCGGTGGCGCCGCCGGGGCGCCGCCCCGACACAGGAGGGGCCCATCGTGTACGCACGCTCTACCACCATCCAGGCGCAACCGCTGTCGGTCGACATTGGAATTGCGCATGTTCGCGATGTCGTCATGCCCGCCCTGCAGGAGATCGATGGGTGTGTCGGGGTGTCGCTGTTGGTCGACCGGCAATCCGGCTGCTGCATCGCCACCAGCGCCTGGGAGTCGTTGGCGGCGATGCGCGCCAGCGCCGAGCGGGTGGCGCCCATTCGTGACCGCGCCGGGCTGATGTTCGACGGCAGCATCAAGGTCGAGGAATGGGATATCGCACTGGTGCACCGCGACCACCACTCGCATGAGGGGGCGTGCGTGCGGGCCACCTGGCTCAAGGTGGTGCCGGACCAGCTGAGCCGGTCGCTCGACTTCTATCGGACGTGTGTGCTTCCCGAGATGGAGCGTCTCGACGGGTTCTGCAGTGCCAGCATGATGGTCGACCATCCGTCATGCCGGCGCGCCGTGTCGTGCGCGACCTTCGACAGCATGGACGCGATGGCGCGCAACCGCGACCAGGCAACCGAGCTGCGCAGCCGGCGGATCCGCGAATTGGGGGCCGAACTGGTCGATGTCGTCGAATTCGAGCTGGCGATCGCCCACCTACGCGTGCCCGAGCTGGTCTGAGCTTCTCGGGCGCTCGGGTATCCACCGCGACGCTGAATCTACGCACACGAAACGCCGAGGCGGGTGTGCGTAGATTCAGCGTCGAGCAACGCGCTGTACGGCTATCTGCTCCTTCGGCAACGCGCCTTCCGGGAATCCGCGACCGCGTTCCCAGACGATCGCGGGTGCCGCTTCGTCACCGACGCTGTTGGAGTTGGCGGCGGGCAGCGATTGGCCCGTCTCCTCGTCGGTGAGCATTTTTCATGGCCGCTTCCTGCGGATAATGGCCCGCAACCGGTCCAGCCGGCCGGCGATCTCTCGTTCACCGCCGCGGCCAGTCGGCCGATAGTAGTCCACATCCACCAGTTCGTCCGGTGGGTACTGTTGGGCGACAACGCCATCCGGCGCGTCATGTGAGTACTTGTAACCCTGGGCGTTGCCCAGCGCCGCCGCACCGGAATAGCGCCCGTCACGCAGATGCGCCGGCACCAGACCCGCCTTGCCCGCCTTGATGTCGTTCATCGCCGCGCCCAGGGCTGTCGTGACCGCATTCGACTTCGGCGCGGTAGCCAAATGGACGGTGGCATGCGCCAGCGTCAGCTGAGCCTCGGGCATGCCGATGAGCTGCACGGTCTGCGCCGCCGCGACGGCAACCGGCAGTGCCGTCGGGTCAGCCATGCCAATGTCCTCGCTCGCCAGGATCATCAGCCGGCGGGCGATGAACCGCGGATCTTCCCCGGCGACCAGCATGCGGGCCAGATAGTGCAGCGCGGCGTCCACATCGGAGCCGCGGACCGACTTGATAAAGGCGCTGACCACGTCGTAGTGCTGATCGCCGTCGCGGTCGTAGCGGACGGCAGCTTTGTCCAGGGACTGCTCGATGGTCTCAACGGTGACCAGCTCAGCTGCCTCAGCCGCGACCTCCAGCGCCGTCAGGGCACGGCGGGCGTCCCCGGCCGCCAACTGCACCAGCAGGTCGACGGCCTCCGGTGCCACCGCAACCTGCCCGCCTAGCCCGCGGGGATCGTCGATAGCACGCTGCACCACCGTGCGGATGTCGCCGGCGGTCA
>NZ_VTZN01000303.1 GCF_008370645.1 Mycobacterium simiae | reverse complement strand
AGGCCGGTCAGCGAAATAGATTGCATCGGTAAGTCCCTTCAGCCGTTCAGTAGCAGTATCCCCGCCACGGTCAAGCCGACCACCTTGACCACCTCCAGACCGACATAGAAATAGTGTGCCCGCGACCGAGGCGCGGTCAGCCCGGCCAGCACTTGGTCGGAACGTCGCACCAGCGCGGGACGTACCGCGACCAATTGAAGAGCCAGCGCTGCCAACGCCACGGCGAACGCCGCGGCAATGCGCACCGGTGTCGGGCCGGCGACCACGAGCGCCAGCAGGACAAGCGCAAAACCGACTTCGACGGTGTTGAGCGCGCGAAAGACCAACCGGCCGATACCGAGCCCGATTTGCAGGGTCACGTTGGGCGCCCGGAACTTCAGCGGTGCTTCTAGAAAGGAGATGGCCAGCACCATGCCGAGCCACACAAAGGCAATGGCAACCTCGATCGCCGGTCCGGTACTCACGTGGCGACTCCTTCCCGCTGGAGGTGGGCTCGACGGTCACTGGCGCCGCCCATCTTTCCAGGTCTTCTCGCATGAGCCCGAGGTGGAGCGGGCGAACGGGCGGTGCCGCAGGCCCAAGCCACTAGCGTGGCGACCCCCTGGCCAATCGTTTCACAACCAGCAGTTCGGGCGTAGGCCATACAAATCGGAAAGGTGCACTCCGCGAACGCAAATCCAGCGTGTCCGGATCCACGTGCTACCCGGCGGCGCCCGGCTGAATACCAGGAGGGCACCAGCGCCGCCGCACGCCAGTCGTGAAACCCGCTGCCCGACGGCCCATCTAATGGCAGGAGCCGGCACCGATGCCGGGCAGCCGCTACCGCAGTCGAATCGAGACGAAGACCACCTACAAGGCCATTGGCTGCTGGCGCGGCTGGGCAAACGGGTCCTTCGCCCCGGCGGCATCGGGCTCACCCGCACCCTGCTGGCCCGCGCTCAGGTAGCCGACGCCGACGTGCTTGAGCTGGCACCCGGCCTGGGCCGAACGGCCGCCGAAATCCTCATCCATCACCCCAAGTCGTTCTGCACGATCACGGCGGCCAAGGAGACGTCCGGGTCACCGATGCGGCTAATACCGGGTTGCCCGCGGCCAGCGTCGATGTCGTCATAGCCGAGGCGATGCTGACCATGCAGGGCGACGCGGCCAAGAACGCGATTGTCGCCGAGGCGGGGCGGGTGCTGCGGCCGCGGGGCCGCTACGCCATCCATGAGCTTGCCCTGACGCCCGACGACGTCCCGGACGACATCTGCACCGAAGTCCGCCAATCCCTGGCCCGGGCGAGCAACACATTTCGCAAGCATCAAGAGCGGATGGCCGCCGTAGCCATCGTCGCCTACAAACCCGCGGTCGCGGACTGCTAATTGCCGCGCGCCGATCGCACGGGCCTTATGCCCGCCCGACTGGTGACCAACGGCTCTGACCAAACTCAACCGCTCTCGATAGCGTCCATCGCGAAGCCAACACGCGAAGGACGAGCCATGCGCAACGCACCTCTGGGAATTGTCGTCGGCATTGACGAATCACCGGCCGCGCGGCGAGCGGTGCAGTGGGCCGCCCGCGACGCCGAGCTGCGAAACATCCCGCTCACGCTGGTGCATGCGGTGTCACCCGAGGTTTCGACACGGCTGAAGATGCCGTTGCCAGCGGGTCTGGCCCGATGGCAGCAGGATCACGGGCGCCGACTAGTTGACGAGGCGCTCAAAGTCGTCGAAGAAGCTGCGCAAGGTAGGGGTCCAGCTAGCGTTCACACCGAAATCTTGGGCTCGGCAGCCGTTCCGACGCTGATCGACCTGTCCAAAGACGCGGACATGGTGGTCACGGGTTGTGTGGGCAGCGGGCGATGGCCTGGCCGGCTGCTGGGTTCGGTCAGTTCCGCCGTGCTGCGCTACGCACATTGCCCGGTCGCGATCGTCCACGACGACGACCCGTCAGTGGCGCAGCCCAGTACAGCGCCGGTATTGGTCGGCATCGACGGCTCCTCGGCCTCCGAGCTGGCCACCGCGATCGCGTTCGATCAGGCCTCACGCCGGCAGGTCGGATTGGTCACACTACACGCATGGAGCGATGTTGATGTCTCGGAGTGGCCCGGAATCGATTGGCCAGCAACGCAATCTATGGCTGAACAGGTACTGGCCGAGCGCTTGGCGGGCTGGCACGACCAGTATCCCGACGTGGACGTACGTCGTGTAGTCGTGCAGGACCAGCCGGCACGCCAGCTCGTCCAACACTCCAAAGACGCCCAGCTGGTGGTGGCCGGCAGCCGGGGCCGCGGCGGGTTCGCTGGAATGCTGGTGGGCTCGGTCGGCGAAACCGTCGCCCAGATGGCGCAGGTTCCGGTGATCGTGGCCCGCGAGTCACCGGCTTAGCCCAGGCTTAGCCCTGGCTTAGCCCGGCTCCAGTTCTGCACAGGTGCGAAACTCGGCGTCTGTCTTGTCGGAGCGCCATGGCATAATCGAATGTATGTTCGAGTCACAAGCCGAGGTGATCGCTCACTTTGATGAGTGGTTCGAACGGCATCACCCGACCAAGACGACGCAGTCAGAACGGTTGTTGGATCGGATTGGTGCGGCCACTCGGGCCGAGAACCGAGCCGCGGCCGCGCAGTTGGTCGCAATCGGGGAATTGTTTGCCTATCGGCTCGCGCGCTGCTCGGAGACCGCGGACTGGGCGATCGACACCATGGAGGCGGTGGCCGCCGAGGTGGCCGCGGCGTTGCGGATCAGCCAGGGCCTAGCGGCCAGTCGGCTGCGCTATGCCCGCGCGATGCGCGAGCGGCTGCCACAGGTGGCCCAGCTGTTTGTGGCCGGCGATATTGACTATCTGGCGTTTCAGACCATCGTCTATCGCACCGAGTTAATCGACGATCTCGAAGTGTTGGCGGCCGTGGACGCCGAGCTGATGATCAAGGTGCCGCGCTGGCCGTGGCTGAGCCGAGGCCGGCTGGGCGCCCAGATCGACCGGATTGTGGCGCGCGCGGACGTCGATGCGGTGCGGCGCCGCCGCAAACAGCAGCGCGATCGCCAGATCTGGATCGGCGGTGATCGAGACGGCCTCACCCAGATCGAAGGCTCCCTGCTGACCCCGGATGCCCAGGCCCTCGATCAGCGGTTGACCGCGCTGGCCAACACCGTCTGCGCCCATGATCCACGCACCCGCGAGCAGCGCCGCGCCGACGCCCTGGGAGCCTTGGCGGCCGGGGCGGATCGGCTGGGGTGTCGCTGCGGGCGCACCGACTGCCCGGCCGGCGCCCGCCCAGGCGCCTCCCCGGTGGTCATCCACA
>NZ_VTZN01000302.1 GCF_008370645.1 Mycobacterium simiae | reverse complement strand
CCCCAACAGATACGCCACCCGCCCGGAGGCCACGCTGGTGGCGTTCCCGGTCAGGCCGTAGCCTTCGGCCCCCTCCGAACCTGCGTCCCCGTACGGCTGTGCCCAGGTACCAGCGAAAACTCCGGTGTCGGAGCCGGCCAGAGTGGCGGGGTCAATGCCCGCGGATTCCAACGCCTCCCAACACACCTCCAACAGCAGCCGCTGCTGGGGATCGATGGCCTGGGCTTCGCGCGCAGAGATGCCGAAGAATTCCGCGTCAAAGCCGGCGGCGTCGGGCAGGAATGCGCCATAGCGGGTATACGTCTTTCCGACGGCGTCCGGGTCGGGGTCAAACAATTCGGTGAGGTTCCAGCCACGATCGGCCGGGAAAGCCCCCATCACGTCCGTACCGCTACTGACCACCTCCCATAGGGCGTGAGCCGAATCAATCCCGCCGGGAAACCGGCACGCCATGCCGATCACGGCCACCGGCTCGGCCACGACCGCCGTAGGGAGCGCGCTGACCCGCCTGTCCCCGCCGGACAGCTCGACCTCCAAGAACTTGGCCAACCCCGACACCGAGCCGTAGTCCCAACCGACCGTGTCGGCCAGCTGCAAGCCGGTCGCCGCTGCCAAGCGATTGCGCAGTTCGACCGTCATTTGCGAGTCAAAACCCAGTTCGGTGAAGGCGCGATCGCGGTTCACCGAGTGAGGATCGGACTGACCCAACATCCTGGCGGTCTCAGAACTAACTGCGTCCGCTACCAAGCGGTAGCGCTCTTGCTGCAAAGCGGCCAGCCGCTCGGTAAGCGTCAACGAACCGGCGCTTTCCGGCCGGCCAGCAAGCTCGGGTGCAGCGGCCGACGCCGGCGGTACGGACGCCACCTGCCAAATCGGTTCGGTTGGGCTCTGCGTCCGAAGCGCATTTCGCAACAATTTGCCCGTCGCCGTTCGTGGGAGTTGGTCGACAATGGCAAACCGATGCGGAACCTTGAATGATGACAATCGGCCGAGCAATCGCCGATGGATGTCGCGGATAGCCGATTCATCGAGACTGACATCGCGACTGGGGACCAGAAACGCCTGCAGGACCGACGAGCCGGTGGATTCCCTTAATCCGACGACCGCAACCTGATCCACAGCATTGTCTTCGACAATGAGGCGTTCGACCTCCAACGGGTTGACATTGGCGCCCCCAATAATTTCGACCTCGTCAGCGCGGCCACGGTAGGTAATCCACCCGTCGCTATCGACACAGACGGTGTCGCGTGTGTCGAGCCAGCCCCCATCGTGCAGCGAAAGCGTTCCCGGCCGGTTCCAATACCCAGGCGTGATCGAGGGCCCGCGGACCCAAAGGTCGCCTTCTGCCCCGGGTTCGGCGTTCAAGCCGTCGGGCGCCACGACACGAATCTCGTACGGTGGGAGAACCTTTCCCAATGTCCCGAGACGCCATTCATCGACGCTGTTGGACACGAATGTTTGTCCAACCTCGGTAGAACCAAGACCGTCGAGAATCGGGACACCACCAAAGAACTCCGTGAGTCGCTTGCCGAGATCGATGTCCAGAGCCTCGCCCGCCGATACCGCGCAGCGCAGCGAACGGAACGATTCAGGGCGGCATGTGTCGACAATTCTGGCGAAGAACGTTGGGACGCCGTAGAGCACCGATGGCTCAAATTCCCCGCAGAGCTGAGCTGCCAGTTCCGGACTCACCCGCGAGTGACTGATCACCGCGGAACTACCAGACGCAAGCGGAAACCAGACCGAATTACCCAGGCCGTACGCGAAATACATACGTGCGCTACTCAGCCCGATGTCTTGGGGAGTCAGTCGCAACGCGCCACGACACATGGCGCCGACAAACGTCAACACGTCGGCGTGCCGATGAAGCACCGCCCTGGGTGTACCCGTCGTACCCGACGAATACGTGGCGTAGGCAACAGCATCACCACTAACCAGCTCATAAGGCGCCGGCACAGCTTGGGCCGCATCCGACACCAGCTTTCCAATCTCCACCGCCCGTGACCGCTCAAAACGATCCAGCAAACCGCCAGACGTGACGACTAGCGCCGGCTCAGTGTCCCGCTCGTAAAACGCATGATCTTCGGGATGAAGCTCCGGATTCGCGATGAATGCCGCAACGCCCTGAGCTAAGCAACCCAGCAATAACTGCACTAAATCCAATGAATCCGGCAAACACAAAAGAACGCGGTCGCATTTAGTCAGGCCGCGATCTCTAAGCACACGGCCAATCCGCGCGACACTATCGTGGACATGACCATGAGTCACCGCCTCCGGCGCATAGTAGGCAGGCTTGTCATACCAGCCCGCTTCTGCGGCCCGCTCGGCAAGCAACCACGCTAGATTCCCATTCCCCATAACCTAATGACCGGGCCTACGTTGTCGCCGTGAGATCCGCCCGATCGTGGACTTGCTCGGTCCGCACTGCTCGGCCATGCTCTCGCGGGACCAGTGGGTCGCGTTGGCCGGGGTGGACTCCAGCGTGGCCACCACCACGTCCTCTGCCTGCTCAGCGGTGATCGAGGCGGGCCGCCCCGGCCGCGGGTCGTCGACCAGCCCGTTGCAGCGAGCCTCGATGAACGGCCGCCGCTTGCCCGCCGCCGGCTGCGCCTCCCGCTCGCGCGCCGCCACTTCCTGGTTCGACGGGCCGTGCGCACAGCCCAGCACGATCCGGGCCCGCAGCGCCAGCGCCTGCGCTGACTTACGCCGCCGCCCCCACCGCGTCAGCGTCTGGTGTTCCTCCTCGGTCAATACCAATTCCGCCTTCGGTCTCCCGGGCAATGCGATACGTGAATCATCCCGCCCCTCAATATGTCTCGCTGTGGAACAACGCTGACAACCGTCATAGACAATCACGTAAAGATATTTATGGCGCCGCATACTAATTTGCCGTGAAACACCCATGGTGTAGCCTTGTCGAACAATTAGTCGACGACCCGTCCATCGCCACAAGTTCGCTGTTCGTGTTGGGGAGATTACCCGGCTGCCTACCCAATGCGGATTGCGCGGCTGAAGACCCGTAGTTTCGACTATCTCGTCACTAAACTTTCTTCTTTGGTGGCATTTATCGCCCAACGGCTATGACCGCTCAAGTGGCGACATACCCCTTCTTGTCCTACTTCTAACTCGGCTGTCATTCACCGCACGTCCGCATAGCCCGGACTGGCGCCATTATAGCCGCGGCGATTTGGTGGTGTCTGTCAGATGACGGGTTAAGCTTGAGGATGAATTTTCAGTCCCCCAATTGGACGATTGCAATGTCCCTGATTCAGCGGACGGTGGGTATCCCC
>NZ_VTZN01000301.1 GCF_008370645.1 Mycobacterium simiae | reverse complement strand
CCTGGGCGCGCCATGGCTCGCCGACCTGGTGCGGCGCAGCCCCTGGGGTGAGATGTTCCGATCCAGCGGGCAAAGCACTAGGGGCCCAAGCAAGTTCCGCATGGAGCTGAGCTCCCTGCCACAAGACGAATGGCCTGCCCGGCTGCGGCGTCTGATTGCTGAACAGGCCGGTGTGATCCTGCGTCGCACCGTCGACGCCGACCGCCCATTCGTCGAGTACGGTTTGGACTCGCTGGGCATGCTCGAGATGCGTACCCACATTGAGACTGAGACCGGGATACGCCTGTCCGCCAAGGTGATTGCCACTCACAACACTGCGCGCGCCCTAGCGCAGCACTTGGCGGATACGTTGGCCGAGGAGGAGGCCGCGGCACCGGCGGCGTCCTGAGCTACCCACTAGCGCAAGGCGTTTCGCACTTCGCGGGCAAGACCTGGCCGGGTCGCTGCGTCCCCACGACTGCTCCGACACTGGTGCTGCCCGGAGCGTGGCGGCGCCGGCGGGTGATCGGGCAAGCGCAACCGGTCGCGGAAATGTGGTCAGCGCCGACTGCCGAATCAGGACTCGGCTCGAGTGCCACCGAAATGGGTAGCGATGTCGTTCGCCAGTTCGACGATGACGGTGCGGAACCCTAGGTGCGGATCAGAAATCCATTGGTCGCACACGTCCAGCCGAATTTATTCTCCCGCGCCGCATCGTGCCGGTAATCACTCGGGAATTCCTGCTCGTATGCCTCGATGGCCTCATACGGGCCCGGGCCGAACCCGGGAAGGACAGGATGCCCGTTGATGTTGGAGTCTTCCACTATTAAGTAGTCGCCGCCGGAAAGCAGAGGCCGCAGCAGTTTCATCTCGGCCAGCACATGCTTCATTGAATGATCGCTGTCCAAGATGGCGAAGATCTTGCCGGGATACTCGTCCTTTAGACGTGTGATCTGCTCAGCGACGGCTGGGACGGTGGACGACGACTCAATGAACAAAATATCGGGGTCTTGCCTGGCGGCTGGGTCCAGAGCCTTGTGGGAAATGTCCACGGACACCACTTTGAATGGCTGACCAGTATGTCTCATAACGTTGGCAAAAAAGAGCGCCGACCCGCCGTAGCGGGTGCCGAACTCGATGACCAGGGATGGTTTTAGGTCGATCAGGATCTCCTGGTAATTCCACATGTCGCTGACCGACTTCCAGCATTTAATGCCCATCCAAGTGGTCTTGTTCCACACCAAGTTCGCGTAGTACCATTTGTGGTATTCTTCCGTCGTCGAGCCGGTCGGTCGGTAAATTAATTGGGCTATGGCACTCGTTAGTTTACGAATGACTTCCATCAACCTCATGAACAATCTGTCGATGTCCAACTCGCCATCTCCTCACTGCCAGTTCCATGGTCTTTGGAATATTGGTTATTTGGCCAGTCTCATTACGAGAACCGACGGTATTGGCGCCGACTCAAATGTGGCCGCGGCTATTCGTGGGCGACAATGCCTGTTTGCACTAGTTGGCTCCGTGCGTAGCCTCTTTGGCCTCTTTGCGGCCTGGCGCCAGGGCGTGGCAGTCACTTCTTGATCGGCATGCTTGAGACGCTGCTAACGCACCGCAGGATCGTAGCAGACGGGGACGTTCATGCGCGGCGGCGAGTGTCCAACTCGAGCTAGTCGAAATGGCATTAACCTTTCTCGGTGACTTTGTGCATGGCGCCTCGTCAGCTCAGCACGAACCAGGCTGACGGCACCCGGATCACTCCATGACCCAGCCATATTGCGAGGGGACAGTGCAGAGCAGCGAACGTATCGCATCGAGGCGGTCTTGCGCCGCGATGTGCCCGTGATGCTCGATCACCATCTGCCCGCCATGTACCCCGCAGCCGTAGAAGTCGAGCGGCACGGTGATGGAACAGAAGAATTGGCCCTGAAATTCTCCCAGCTCCAAGCCCTCGGGTGTCGGGACGGGGAACGCGCTCACGTCGGTGCAGAACACAAGCGGTGGCAGCCCTTGGGGAGTTCCTTCGAAGGCCACGCCAAAGTTGAGGGCTGACTGCTGAATCAAACCGTCGGCCAGGTCTGCTCGAAATGTGGCGCCGATATCGGTTGCCAGGTCGATGATGTCGGTGTCCGCCCCGATTTCGGCGAGGTAGGTTGCCGCTCCCACGAGGTTGGTGCTTTCGGTCGGCCTTACCGGCGGGTTGAGAAAAAACCGCAGATCGACGGGATAAGCGTACGGAATGGGGACGTGCGGGGTTTTGCGCAGCTGCCACTCGGTCATCAGGATGGCCGCGGCTACCACGGTGTTCACGCTGACCCGATTCTCCCGGCTGAATGCTACGAGGTCCGCGGTCTCCTGTTCGGTGAGTCGCACCCGGGTGACCGGAACCGCTTGGGGTGAGCCAGGCTTCGCGATGAAGACCGGTTTCTCCGGAGCTGGTAAGTCGTAGGCGAACATCACCGGCATGAAGCGTTCGACACCGGAGATCCCAAGCCTCTTGACGCCCCGTTGCTCCAGCACCACCTCGAGTGACTGGGGCGCGGGCTCCGGGACCACCGGACCGGGTTCGCCGCTAGTCACCATGTTCGTGTACCGGGTGAACAGCTCTTCAAGAAGGCCGGCCCCATGGTGCCCGTCGGCGATGCTGTGGTGCAGATAAACCGTGAGCGCGGATGATTCTTCGCCGAGTGTCAACAGAACATTCAACAGGGACACGCTTTGATCAAGCCGAACTGCCGACCTTTCCGATGGCGTCCCGTTGCTGGCGTCGACCACACGTACCCCCGAGTGGAGCAGGTCGTCGGAGACGAGGTGGTAGCCGCCATCAGGGCTTGGCTCGAGGTGGCTGGCCAACACCGGGTGAGCCGCGACGAGTGCGTCGAACGCCTCCGACAGCGCGTCGACATCGACAGCGCCGTGTAGCCCGATCGACATGGACGTGAAAACCTCGTACTGCGCGAAGACTTCCTCGCTGTGGGACAGCTTTCGGATCACGGATCCGGGAAACACCTTGGACTACCGCCTTTTCACTCCATGCTGGATTACTGCGTGCTGGCCCGTCGATAGCCGATCGTCAACGGAACGGCGCATACCGCGCAGATACCCGCGGTCCAGAGCAGCACCCCGAGCATCGGAGACAGGACCGGGCCACCCGCCGATAATCCACGCATTGCCGCGACGGCGTAGCTTACCGGCTGGTGGGCAACGACCGGCTGAATCCAGCGCGGATATTGGTTCAGCGGCACCAGACCCGTAGAGAAGAAGATCGCAACGGCTTGCGTCAGCTCAACCGCCTCAACGACGACTGTTTGCGCTGTGTACAGCGCCACAGTCGTGACGATGACAGCGAATGCGAT
>NZ_VTZN01000300.1 GCF_008370645.1 Mycobacterium simiae | reverse complement strand
GACTGATATGTAAGGGATGTCAATGCGGCGCGGTTGCCCCAGCAGTCCGGCACGGTTTGTTCCTGCTGCTCGGGCGGATAAGCTGCCTCCGGGCGAGCCACAGCCATAAGCTGTGCCACTTCCTCCCTCGACGAAACCGCCACTGTCCGCTTTGTCGTCGTTGAGCGCTTTGCGTTGATCTTGCTGAGTCGTCGCGCGTAGATTCGCCTAACTGGGTACACGACACACGCTGCACAATTGCTCGCGTGGTGCTAGCGCCGGACGTCAGAACCGCGGCGTGCCGGGTGGGGGTCCCCAATTAGCGGGACCCCCACCCGGCACCATTGCCGCATACGCACGGCTTCTTTGGATGGCCGGCGAATCAGGCGTTGATGCTGTCAACCGACAAAGTAATCTCTGCGACGCAGAATTCCTCCTCTGCGAACAGTAGTTCATGCGACATGATTCACCCCCTCTCCCGTGGTAGCCGCACTCGAATGGTCGCCGAGCGATGCATACCGAAGTGCTGTGCCGTGCGTCCCGTGCGGCAATTGGCCTCCAATCTTCCGTGTCGAACTAGCCAAGGTCTGTCCACCAAACGGTTAACTAGCGATGAATAGCCGTGTCCCCCGATTGGGGGACACGGCTATTCGAAATGCGCGTGGGTAATCGCTGTAGAGGACCGCTTCGCTCTGGCCTGGCGGCTCTGAGCTAAACGCGGTCAGCGGTAGGCTCGATACCGTGCCCTTACCCGCAGATCCGAGTCCTACCTTGTCGGCCTACGCCCACCCCGAACGGCTCGTCACTGCCGACTGGCTATCTGCCAACCAGGGCGCTCCCGGCCTAGCAATCGTCGAATCCGACGAGGATGTGCTGCTTTACGACGTCGGCCACATTCCCGGTGCCGTCAAAGTCGATTGGCATACTGACCTGAACGACCCGCTGGTGCGCGACTACATCAACGGCGAGCAGTTCGCTGCATTGATGAACAGCAAAGGCATCGCCCGCGACGACACCGTGGTGATCTATGGCGACAAGAGCAACTGGTGGGCAGCCTACGCACTGTGGGTTTTCACCTTGTTCGGCCACCCCGATGTGCGCCTGCTCAACGGCGGGCGCGACCTGTGGCTCACCGAACGCAGGGACACCACGCTAGACGTTCCGACCAAGACATCGACCGATTATCCTGTCGTGGCGCGCAACGACGCCCCCATCCGCGCGTTCAAAGACGACGTGCTGGCCATCCTCGGCGACCAGCCACTGATCGACGTGCGGTCACCGGACGAATACACCGGCAAGCGCACCCACATGCCTGAGTACCCTGAGGAGGGCGTGCTACGCGGCGGGCACATCCCCACCGCCCGGTCGATTCCGTGGAGTAAGGCCGTCGACGAGAGCGGACGGTTTCGCAGCCTGGCGGAACTCGAAGAGCTTTACGGCTTTCTGAGCCCCGACGACAAGACCATGGTGTACTGCCGGATCGGCGAGCGATCCAGCCATACCTGGTTTGTGCTGACCCACCTGCTGGGCAAGCCTGGGGTACGCAATTACGACGGCTCGTGGACCGAGTGGGGTAACACCGTGCGGGTGCCAATCGTTGCCGGGGAAGATCCGGGAGCCACACCCACGAGATGACTCTGCCCGCGCCGCTGGCCGAAGTGGTGTCTGACTTCGCCGAACTTCAGGGCCAGGACAAGCTGAAGCTGTTGCTGGAATTCGCCAATGAGCTTCCAGCGCTGCCTGCTGAGTTCGGAGAAGAGGCCATGGAGCCGGTGCCCGAGTGCCAGTCGCCGCTGTTTTTGCATGTCGACGCGAGCGACCCCGAGCGGGTGCGGTTGCACTTCAGCGCGCCGGCCGAAGCGCCAACCACCCGCGGGTTCGCCTCTATCCTGGCAACCGGGCTCGACCAGCAACCCGCCGCCGCGATCCTGGCGGTGCCCGAGGATTTCTATACGGAGTTGGGGCTGGCCGCCCTGATCAGCCCACTTCGGCTGCGGGGTATGTCGGCGATGCTCGCCCGAATTAAACGGCGGCTGCGCGAACCGGCCTGAACCGGGACCGCGTGACTGGGCTGACGGTGCGGCGCATAAACTTCCCGGCAAAGACTAGTAAGAAATTCTCTTAGAGACGCAGACGACGTCAGCACAGGAGGCGCAGGTGCCCAGTCACGCCAGCTCGAGGATCTCCAAAGTTCTCGTCGCCAATCGCGGCGAGATCGCAGTCCGGGTGATCCGGGCAGCCCGGGATGCCGGCCTGGCCAGCGTGGCGGTCTACGCCGAACCCGACGCCGAGGCGCCGCACGTCAGCCTCGCGGACGAGGCGTTCGCACTGGGCGGGCAGACTTCGGCCGAGTCCTATCTCGACTTCGGCAAGCTGCTGGACGCGGCCGCCAAGTCGGGCGCCAACGCCATCCACCCCGGCTACGGCTTCCTCTCGGAAAACGCCGACTTCGCCCAGGCCGTGCTCGACGCCGGCCTGATCTGGATCGGACCCAGCCCCCAGTCCATCCGCGACCTCGGCGACAAGGTCACCGCCCGCCACATCGCCGCCCGCGCCCAAGCCCCTTTGGTGCCCGGCACGCCGGACCCGGTCAAAGACGCCGACGAGGTGGTCGCCTTCGCCAAAGAGTACGGAGTGCCGATTGCCATCAAGGCGGCGTTCGGCGGCGGCGGCAAAGGCATGAAGGTGGCGCGCACCATCGACGAGATCCCGGAGTTGTTCGAGTCGGCTACCCGCGAGGCCGTCGCCGCCTTCGGTCGCGGTGAGTGCTTCGTGGAGCGCTATCTAGACAAGCCCCGCCACGTCGAGGCGCAGGTGATTGCCGATCAGCACGGTAATGTCGTCGTCGCCGGCACCCGTGACTGCTCGCTGCAGCGCCGCTTCCAGAAGCTGGTCGAGGAGGCGCCGGCGCCGTTCCTCACCGACGCGCAGCGCAAGGAGATCCACGAGTCGGCCAAGCGGATCTGCAAAGAAGCCCACTACTACGGCGCGGGCACCGTGGAGTACCTGGTCGGCCAGGATGGCCTGATCTCGTTCCTGGAGGTCAACACCCGGTTGCAGGTCGAGCACCCGGTCACCGAGGAGACCGCGGGCATCGACCTGGTGTTGCAGCAGTTCAAGATCGCCAACGGCGAGAAATTGGACATCACCGAGGATCCGACGCCCCGGGGGCACGCTATCGAGTTCCGGATCAATGGCGAGGACGCCGGGCGGGGCTTTCTGCCCGCGCCCGGCCCGGTGACCAAGTTCCATCCGCCGTGCGGCCCCGGCGTGCGCCTGGACTCCGGGGTGGAAACCGGCTCGGTGATCGGCGGCCAGTTCGACTCGATGCTGGCCAAGCTGATTGTGCACGGCGCGAACCGGCAGGAGGCGCTGTCGCGGGCGCGGCGAGCACTCGACGAGTTCGAGGTGGAGGGTCTGGCCACGGTGATCCCATTCCACCGGGCCGTCGTGCGCGACCCGGCGTTCATCGGCGACGAGCACGGT
>NZ_VTZN01000030.1 GCF_008370645.1 Mycobacterium simiae | reverse complement strand
CCGCGCCGCCGGGGATGTGACCGCCATCGTCGACCGTGCCGCAGCGGTGGGGGTACGCGCGGTGGTCACCATCGCCGACGACCTGGAATCGGCGCGCTGGGTGACCCGAGCAGCCGAGTGGGATCCGCGGGTCTATGCCGCGGTGGCGTTGCACCCTACCCGCGCCGACGCGCTCACCGATGCCGCCCGGGCCGAGATCGAGCAACTGGTGATGCAGCCACGGGTCGTGGCGGTCGGCGAAACCGGGATCGACATGTATTGGCCTGGTCGCCTCGACGGCTGCGCACAGCCGAGCGTGCAGCGGGAAGCGTTCGCATGGCACATTGATCTGGCTAAGCGGACCGGAAAACCACTGATGATTCACAATCGGCAGGCTGACCGGGAGGTGCTTGACGTGCTGCGCGCCGAAGGCGCGCCACGCACGGTGATCTTTCATTGTTTCTCGTCGGACAGTGCGATGGCGCGCGAATGTGTGGCCGCGGGTTGGTTGCTGAGCCTGTCCGGAACGGTGACCTTCCGCAACGCTCGTGACCTACGGCAAGCCGTTGCGCTGATACCGCTGGACCAGCTCTTGGTAGAAACCGATGCACCTTTTCTGGCCCCGCACCCCTACCGCGGCGCAGCGAACGAGCCGTATTGCCTGCCGTATACTGTCCGCGAGCTGGCTGAGCTGGTTCATTGTCCTCCCGAGGAACTGGCCCAGATCACCACGAGCAATGCCCGCCGCGCATATGGCCTAGGCCCGACGACGGCGTGATTTCATAACATGCCCCGCGCCGGAGTTGCTCAGCTTTGATCGGTTCGTTACCGTCTTGTGATCGAACGGTGGGCCTACGGGCCCATTTTTGTCGTTTCAGCTGCATTGAGCTGAAGAGGTTTGGAATTTGTTGCTGACGTAGTTGCTGATGTCGAGGATAGACGCACATTGAATCTGGTTACGAAACTTCATCAAACCGAATCACCGATGTTGCGCCTGGTAGTTGGTGTCTTGCTGCTGGGGCTGGCGTTCGCCGGCGGATATGCGGTTTCCGCAACGAAGACCGTGACATTGACCGTTGATGGAACCGCGATGCGGGTCACGACGATGAGAGCGCGGGTAATCGACGTCGTCGAAGAGAACGGGTTCTCCGTTGATCAACGCGACGACCTGTATCCCGCCGCCGACGTGGTGATCCACGACTCGGAGAACATCATGCTGCGGCGCAGCCGCCCGCTGGAGATCTCACTGGACGGCCACGACGCCAAGAAGGTCTGGACGACAGCTTCCACCGTAGATGAGGCACTGGCCCAATTGGCGCTTTCCGACACAGCCCCCGCGGCAGCCTCGCGCGGCAGCCGGGTCCCGCTGGCGGGCATGGCGCTGCCGGTGGTCAGCGCCAAGACGGTGCAGATCGACGATGGCGGTGTGGTACGTACCGTGCACCTGGCGGCGCCCAACGTCGCAGGGCTGCTGACAGCCGCCGGCGCACCGCTGCAGGACAGCGACCAGGTGCAGCCCAGCGCGACGACGCCGATCGCCGACGGCATGCACATCCAGGTGACCCGTTACCGCATCGATCGGGTCACCGAGCGGTTGCCGCTGCTGCCGAACGCGCGTCGCATCGAAGACCCGGAGATGAACATGAGCCGGACAATCGTCGAAGACTCAGGAACCCCGGGTGAGCAATTTGTCACCTTCGCGGTTGCCGAGGTCAACGGAGTCGTGACCGGCAAACTGCCCATCGCCAATGTCGTGCTGACGCCGGCGCGTGAAGCGGTGCTACGAGTGGGAGGCAAGCCCGGCACCGAAGTGCCCCCAATCTCCGACGGAGACATCTGGGACGCCATCGCCGGCTGTGAGGCCGGCGGGAACTGGGCGATCAATACCGGGAACGGGTATTACGGTGGTGTGCAATTCGACCAGGGCACGTGGGAGGCCAACGGTGGGCTGCGGTACGCCCCCCGTGCGGACTTGGCTACCCGCGAAGAGCAGATCGCTGTCGCCGAGGTGACCCGCCAACGTCAGGGTTGGGGAGCCTGGCCGGTGTGCAGTGGGCGAGCGGGGACCCGCTGACCATCCGACTACTCGGTCGAACCGAGATCAGGAGGCTGGCCAAAGAGCTCGCGTTCCGGCCACGAAAATCGCTGGGGCAGAACTTTGTTCACGATGCCAACACCGTGCGCCGGGTGGTTGCAGCGGCTGGGATCGGCCGGTCCGACCAGGTGCTGGAAGTGGGGCCCGGGCTCGGGTCGTTGACCCTGGCGCTGCTGGACCGCGGCGCGACGGTGACGGCTGTCGAGGTCGATCCGGTGCTGGCCGACCGGCTGCCGCGGACCGTGGCCGAGCATTCCCATAGTGAGATCCAGCGTCTTTGCGTGCTGAACCGTGACATCTTGTCGTTGCGCCGAGCGGACTTAGCCCTCGAGCCGACGGCGGTGGTGGCCAACCTGCCGTATAACGTTGCGGTCCCCGCGCTGTTGCATCTGCTCGCCGAATTTCCGTCCATTCGCGTCGTGACCGTGATGGTGCAGGCCGAGGTCGCCGAACGGCTGGCCGCTGAGCCCGGCGGTAAGGAATACGGCGTGCCCAGCGTCAAAGTGCGGTTCTACGGACGAATTCGGCGCTGCGGCACGGTGTCACCAACGGTTTTTTGGCCCATCCCGCGCGTCTACTCCGGTCTGGTCCGCATCGATCGCTACGCGACGTCGCCGTGGCCAACCGACGAGTCCTTTCGGCACCAGCTATTCGAACTGGTGGACGTTGCCTTCGCGCAGCGGCGCAAGACATCGCGCAACGCGTTTGCCCAGTGGGCGGGCTCGGGCAACGAGTCGGCGAATCGGTTGCTCGCGGCCAGCATCGACCCCGCTCGACGCGGTGAGACACTGTCCATCGACGATTTCGTGCGATTGCTCCGGCGCTCTGGGCAGTGGTCCGGTGCGGTGGGGCAGGCCAGCGGCGCAGCCGGCGAGCAGCAGGTCTCGGCGGGTTAAAAACGCAAGCCGCCCGGGCGCCGTTGCGTGTGCTTCGCCAGTTGCAGCGATAGTCTGCTGCGGTGGCCAGGGCGTCGGACGGCAGCACCGCTGAATTGTGGGTGCCTACTGGGTCGGTCACGGTCCGGGTGCCCGGAAAAATCAATCTCTACCTGGCGGTCGGCGATCGCCGCGACGACGGCTTTCACGAGCTGACGACCGTGTTCCACGCCGTTTCGCTGGTCGACGAGGTGACCGTGCGTAACGCCGACGTGCTCTCCCTCGAGCTGGTGGGCGAGGGAGCCGACCAGCTACCCACCGACGCACGCAACCTCGCGTGGCGGGCCGCCGAACTGATGGCCGACCATGTGGGCCGGGCACCGGATGTGTCGATTTTCATCGACAAGTCCATCCCGGTGGCCGGCGGGATGGCGGGCGGCAGCGCCGACGCCGCTGCCGTGCTGGTGGCGATGAACTCGCTGTGGGAACTCAACGTGCCCCGCCGCGATCTGCGTATGCTGGCCGCGCGGCTGGGCAGCGATGTGCCGTTCGCACTCCATGGCGGCACCGCGCTGGGCACCGGTCGCGGCGAAGAACTGGCTACGGTGTTGTCCCGCAACACTTTCCATTGGGTGCTGGCGTTCGCTCACAGTGGGTTGTCAACGCCCGCGGTCTTCGCCGAGCTGGACCGGCTCAGGGATGCGGGCAGCCCGCCGCGCCTGGACGAACCCAGGCCGGTGTTGGCGGCCCTGGCCGCGGGTGAGCCAGAGCGGTTGGCGCCGCTGCTGGGCAACGAGATGCAAGCGGCTGCGGTCAGCCTGGACCCGGCGCTGAGGCGCGCGCTGCGCGCGGGTGTGGAAGCTGGTGCCTTGGCCGGTCTGGTGTCGGGTTCTGGTCCGACATGTGCGTTTCTCTGTACCTCGGCGGAGTCGGCGATCGATGTGGGCGCGCAGCTGTCGGGCGCGGGCGTCTGCCGTACTGTACGAGTCGCCTCCGGCCCGGTGCCGGGTGCTCGAGTGGTCTCGACTCCGATGACACCGGAATAACCGTGTGTGACTTGACTGTGAATTTTGACTCAAATGGCGTAGGCGTTTGGTACTACCTTAAGAATTGCCTAAGATCACTGTGACTACACGACCCGGTGTCGCGTCGCGAGCTCATCACCGAACCGAGACTTAACCGCTGCCAACTGTGTGCGCGTGCCTGCCACCACGTGGCGTCCAGCAGGCGGAGCATGAAAACCCGGACCTGGGACCGGAACCGAGGAGGTTGCTTTGAGCAGGTTTACCGAGAAGATGGTCCGCAACGCCCGTCAGACGACGAAGGGCATGGTGACCGGTGAGCCGCACACCCCGGTGCGCCACACTTGGGGCGAAGTCCATGAGCGGGCCCGCCGGATAGCCGGTGGGCTGGCAACAGTCGGCGTAGGCCACGGCGACGCGGTCGGTGTGCTCGCCGGTGCGCCGGTCGAGATCGCCCCCACCGCCCAGGGCTTATGGATTCGCGGCGCAAGCCTGACCATGCTGCATCAGCCGACCCCGCGCACCGACTTGGCGCTCTGGGCCGAGGACACCACCACCGTTGTCGACATGATCGAGGCCAAAGCGGTCATCATCTCGGATCCGTTCATGGCGGCCGCCCCGGTGCTTGCCGAGCGCGGCATCAAGGTGCTGACCGTCGAGCAGCTGCTGGCATCCGACCCGATCGATCCCATCGAGACGGGCGAAGACGATCTGGCATTGATGCAACTGACGTCGGGGTCGACGGGATCTCCGAAAGCCGTTCAGATCACTCACCGCAATCTGTTCGCCAATCTCGAGGCGATGTACATCAGCGCCGAGTACAACGAAGACACCGACGTGATGGTCAGCTGGCTGCCGCTGTTCCACGACATGGGCATGATCGGTTTCTTGACGGTGCCGATGTACTTCGGCGGCGAGCTGGTCAAGGTCACCCCGATGGACTTCATGCGGGATACGCTGCTGTGGGCCAAGCTGATCGACAAGTACCAGGGCACGATGACAGCCGCCCCGAATTTTGCTTACTCGCTGTTTGCCAAGCGGCTGCGCAAACAGGCCAAACCCGGCCAGTTCGACCTTTCCACCTTGCGCTTCGCCCTGTCGGGCGCTGAGCCCGTCGAGCCGGCCGACGTCGAGCACCTCTGCGAAGCGGGCGCACCGTTCGGCCTGAAACCGCAGGCCATCCTGCCGGCCTACGGGATGGCTGAAATCACCCTCGCGGTGGCGTTCTCCGAGTGCGGCGCCGGTTTGGTGGTTGACGAGGTAGACGCCGACCTGCTGGCGGCACTACGCCGCGCAGTACCGGCCACCAAGGGCAACACCCGTCGACTGGCATCGCTGGGTCCGCTGTTGCAGGGAATCGAGGCGCGCATCGTCGACGAGGACGGCAATGTGCTGCCCGCCCGCGGAGTGGGGGTGATAGAGCTGCGTGGCGAGTCGGTGACGCCGGGCTACCTCACGATGGGCGGATTCATCCCGGCCCAGGACCAGCAGGGTTGGTACGACACGGGCGACGTGGGCTACCGCATGGAGAACGGTCACGTCGTGGTCTGTGGCCGGGTCAAAGACGTCATCATTATGGCCGGTCGCAATATCTACCCGACCGACATCGAGCGGGCGGCAGGCCGGGTCGAGGGTGTGCGTCCGGGTTGTGCGGTGGCCGTGCGGCTCGATGCCGGGCACTCCCGCGAGACATTCGCCGTCGCGGTCGAATCGAACGCCTTCGAGGATCCCGCCGAAGTCCGTCGCATCGAGCATCAAGTGGCCCACGAGGTAGTCGCTGAGGTGGACATGCGTCCGCGCAACGTTGTGGTCCTGGGGCCGGGCACCATCCCCAAGACGCCGTCGGGCAAGCTGCGGCGGGCGAATTCGGTCACCCTGGTCACGTAACGGTTGCGGCGGGCCCGCGTTGAGCGGGCGCAGGACAGGGGCGCTTGCGAGTAGCCGCGGAGTCGCGGAGGAGTCCGTGTTGGGCGGTGTTTTGCCCAGAACGAGGCCAACTAATGGTGGAATGATCTCGCCAACCCGTGTGACCGCTGCCGGCGTCTGCTCGCCGACCAGTCGGCCCCATCGACTAGCGAAGGGAGCAGTACCCATGTTGTGCGCATCGCGAGCGGTGGGAGCGCGAGTAATCGCGGGCCTTTGTGTCGTCGCCCTGACTGTGGCTGCCTGCGACAGCAGCAAAAATAGGGCTCAGCAGTCAACGAATGCACCGTCAACAACCAGTGCGCCAAGCGCGCCGCGGACCGTTTCGACAAGTTTCATCAGCTACACCTCAAACCAGCCGTTCGAGGCGACGGTCGACGCATTGCAGAAAGTGGCCGCCGACAACGGGATGACGATCGTCGGGGACATCAACCAGGACGCCGCGCTGGCGGCTACCGGGCTGCAATTGCCGGGCGCGCATAGTTTCTTCATCGGCAATCCGAAAACCGGCAAGACGTTTTTTGACGCCACTCAAGCGATCGGCGCGGTTATCCCGGTGCGGGTGCATGTATGGGTGGACCGCGACGGTCCGGCCCACATCAGCTATTTCGACCCGGCGCCAGAGTTCACCGCCGTCGACCCGGCTCTTGGCGACGCCGGGCTGCAGATATCTCAGGCGATCCGCACCATCGCCGAAACCGCCGCGGGAGGCAGTGGCGCAGCCGCGCCAACCAAGGTTGAAACGACGTTCATCACCGTCGACTCTTCGGGTGCGTTCGAGGCCACGATGGGTGCGTTACACACGGCGGCCGACCAAAACGGGATGATCGTACTGGGCGACGTGAACCAGGCCAGTCGGCTGGAGGCAATCGGTCTGCAGTTGCAGCGCTCGCACAGTTTCTTTGTGGGTAATCCGCAGATCGGCAAAACCCTCTTCGGCGCTACTCAGGCGATCGGCGCGGTGGTTCCGGTGCGTGTGCAGGTCTGGGCAGACAGCCGCGGTCCAGCGCACATCAGCTACTTCGACCCAGCGCCGCTATTGGCTGCCGTCGACGCGGCTCATGCCGACGTCGGGCAACAAATATCGCAGGCGATCCGCACCGTCGTTGCGGCCGCGGCCAAGCAGTGACCACTCCTACCAGGCGTGGACACGGTTTTGTGCGGGCTCTAGCCCCAACTCGATGAGCAATTCGGTGGCGTCTGCGGCCAGCTCGCAGATGGTGGGAACCTCGGCGCGCTCAGCGGCAGTGAAGTTTTCCAAGACAAACACCGCCGGGTCTTTGTGTCCGGGCGGGCGTCCGATGCCGATGCGGACTCGCTGAAAGTCCTTGGTGCCCAGAGCAGCCGCCACCGAGCGCAGCCCGTTGTGGCCGCCTTCGCCGCCACCGATCTTGAGCCGGATCCGGCCGAAGTCCAAGTCGAGGTCGTCGTGGATGACAACAATGTCGGCGGGCGCCGCCGAGTAGAACTTAGCCAGCGGCGCCACCTGGCGGCCCGACTCGTTCATGTAGCAGCGCGGCTTGGCTAACACGACGGAGCGTCCGGCTAACCGGCCGGTGACTACCTCGGCTCCGGAACGCTTGTGCGCCTTGAACTTTGAACCCAGCCGTGCGGCAAGCAGGTCGGCGACCAGGAACCCAAGATTGTGCCGGGTCCGAGCGTAGTTGTCTCCCGGGTTGCCCAGGCCGACGACCAGCAGCGGCTCGGCCACGTGGGGAGCCGCCTACTCGGACCCGGCTGTGGCGGCTTCGGCTGCGCCGGCTGCCTCGGCGGCTTCGGGTTGTCCGCCGGCGCCTTCTTCAGCGAGCTCCTCGGCCGTCGGCGCGGTAACCACGTTGACCACCAGCAAGTCGGGGTCAGAGACCAAGTTGACGCCCGCCGGCAGGGTGATCTGTCCGGCGGTGAACTGGGTGCCAGGTGCTGCGCCTGCCACGGACACCGTCAAGTGCTCGGGGATCGACAAGGCCTCGGCTTCGATCTCGATGGCGTTGGTTTCCTGGGTGACCAGCGTGCCGGATTCGGCCTCGCCCTCGACCAGGACGCTGACCTCGACGACCACCTTCTCGCCGCGGCGCACCACTAACAGGTCGGCGTGCTGAATGGTGCGGCGGATCGGGTGGATGTCCAGCGCTTTGGTTAGGGCCAGCTGCTCTTTCCCGGCGATGTTCAGGGTGAGCACGGCGTTGGTGCCCGAGTGTCTAAGCACCGCAGCAAAGTCGTGTCCAGGAAGCTCCAGATGTTGGGGGTCGCTGCCGTGGCCGTACAGCACCGCGGGAATTTTGCCGTCGCGGCGGGCTCGCCGCGACGCGCCCTTGCCGGTCTCGGTACGCACCGTGACCTTTAATTGGTTGGCTGCGGCTTTGGCGCGCGTTGGGTGCATTGTGACGCTCCTGTGTGCTCGAGTTGGGGGCACGGCCAGGATCGCGACGAACCGTCGGTCTCCGTCGATAACGGTGCTGCTTTGGCCGCACCCTCGCCGTGACGCCCGGCCAGGTTAGCGCATGTTCGCTTCACAGCGGAAATTTGGTGCCGGTGAGCTGCTCGGAAAGCAACCAGAGCGCAGTCGCGGTGCCAGCTTGTTGGGCCACCGGGCTACGGCGGACCGCCTGGGTGCGGCCGCGGAAGCCGAACCTTGGGCCGACAAAGGTGTCGCCGGACACATCTTGCGACACGGCGAACAGTGTTTGCCGAGCCCCGAAATCAGCGTCGGTGGACACTAGGTAGGCTCCGGCTCGCATCAGCGCGTCGCGGAACTCATGGCCGGAGTTCGCTCGCAAGTTCGTGCGTGAATAGCCGGGGTGGGCCGCTATTGCTCGCAGCGGCGAATCGACCGCCACCAGGCGCCGCTGCAGCTCGCTAGTGAACAGCAGGTTGGCGAGCTTCGACTGGCCATAAGCCAGCCACGGCGAATACCGCCGGGATTTGCAGTTCAGATCGTCGAGGTTGATGCGACCCATCCAGTGCAGGATCGAGGAAACCGTAACCACTCGGTCGGAAAGCTTGGGCAGCAGCAGATTGGTGAGCGCGAAATGACCAAGGTGGTTGGTGCCTATCTGACTCTCGAAGCCGTCGATGGTCAGTGAGTAGGGGGTGGCCATGATGCCGGCGTTGTTGACGAGGATGTGGGCTTGCTCCACACCGTTGGCAAAATCCCGCACCGACGACAGGTCCTGCAGGTCGAGTTCACGAACCTCGACATCGCCGGTCATCTGCTGAGCGGCTGCCTGTCCTTTACCCAAGTTGCGAACGGCCACGATGACCTTGGCGCCGCGGTGTGCCAACTCGCGGGCCGTCACCGCACCCAGCCCGCTGTTGGCGCCGGTGACGATAACTGTGCGTCCAGTAAACGATGGTAGGTCTGCTGCCGTCCAGCCGGTCATGGCTGGTTAGCTTAGTGAAACGCCCCGATCGGGGCGATCATCGCGCCCCGCCGGGCGAAGGAGGCTTGGGCGGCGGCCGGGTGCCGGTGGCGTTGCTCCAGCCGTGATCTGGATGCCAGGGCCCTGCCATTGACTGGCCCTAACCCCTAGCTGGCACAAGTACGACCTGCAGTTCATCCGAACTCACCCGGGCGCGTCTAAATCCGCGCCACGCGAAGGGGCTATGCAGGCCCGATTCAAAACCGACGAGGGAACGGCACCGCCTTTACCTGAGCCGACATCCAATCAGTTCCAAATCTCTACGAACAAGACTTTGATGGGCGCCGCGCGCCCGCTGGCATGGGATGGGAGCATCGCCACGACGACCGCCGCAGGGCAAGCTGACCCGACGCTGGTCATGCGCGTGCTCTGGGCACTCGCCGCCGCGGTCCCGAGTGCTTTTCTCGACCACGGCGAGGACCCCTGGCAGCAGCGAACTCGGCTGACGATCAAGGACACTCGCGCCGGCGCTCTGACCGGCTTGCCAGGTCGCAGCTTTGCAGCTAAGCGCGGATTCGTTCGGCGACGTCGACCCATCCCGGTTCGAGCATCATGTTGTGCCCCATGCTGGAAATGAACTCCGGCTCGGTGCGGAAGGCGCGCGGTCGCCGCAGCGCCAAACACGGTGTGGTCCTGGGATATAACGAAATTGCGTGGCCCAGCGAAGTGGACCTACTACTACCTGTAGGTGATTTTGGACATCTTCTCCCGCTACGTGGTTGGCTGGATGGTCGCCAGTCGCGAATCGGCGGCGCTGGCAGAGGTGCTGATTCGTCAGACTTGCGCCAAGCAAGGGATCGACCGTCACCAGTTGACGATCCATGCCGACCCCGGCAGTTCCATGACCAGCAAGCCGGTGGCGTTCCTGCTCGCCGATCTCGGTGTCGCTCAGTCACATTCGCCGCCCCACGTCTCCAATGACAACCCATTCAGCGAGGCCCAGTTCAAGACGCTGAAGTACCGGCCCGACTTCCCCGGCCGGTTCGGCTCGATCGAAGAAGCGCGATTACACTGCCAGGTTTTCTTCGCCTGGTACAACGATGAACATCGCCACGCCGCGCTGGGCTTGCATACCCCCGCTGACGTCCACTACGGCCGGGCCGAGGCAGTCCGCGACAAGCGTGCCGGCGTGCTCGCCGCCGCCTACGCCGCACACCCCGAACGGTTCGTCCGCAAACCGCCCGAACCGCCGAAGATCCCCGAGACTTCGTGGATCAATCGACCCGACCAACCAGTAGTAGATCACCAGCACCGTGAGACGCAGTTCCTTGGGCGGACCGCCGTGTTTCCACCACACGCCAATGCCGTAAATCGCAAAAAGAATCAGGAGCAGCGGTCCCGTCAACCGTATGCTGTCGGCGACTTGCGAGCGCCGTTGTTCGCGCAGAATCAGCTGATCGATACTAACTCTTACATGCCCTTCAAGCTTGGCAGCTTCGGGAGACTGCGGTTGAATCTTTCGCAGTATGTCGAGTTCGCGATTGATGTTGGTGCGCAAATCATTTGTCGCTTGACGGCTCACAAAGTAGCTTGCCAGCACCTGGGCACTGACGAGTCCGACTGCTGCGATCACAGCGACAACTATTTCTGTACGCATTTTTCAGGAGTTCCCGTATGACAAATAGCGATATGCCGTTGCACGCCCGACCCCGAATGCCGCAGCAACTTCACGGACTGGTTCACCTGTCGCGGCGAGCCGGCGCAACTGTTCCTGCCGGTCGGGGATGAGTATATGCGGCTTGGTTGCTGGAATGTTCCGGCTGCGGCGGGTTTCGCGTGATGCGGCTCGGCGTTCGCGGCCGAGTTCGAGTTCGAGTTCCGTCAACGTGGCCATGATTGCTGCGACCGCGCGGCCAGTTGCGTGGCGGTGTCTATCCCTTCGCGCAAGGCGCACAATATGATTCGGCGTTCCCCGAGATCGGCGATGGTGCGGGTGACTTCGACGACAGATCTACCAAGACGGTCAATCGCGGTTACGACGACCGGGTCGCCGGCGCAAAGCGTAGTCAAGCATCGCCGCCAGGCCAGGTCGAGCTGCCTTGGCCGGTCCTGACAGTTAGTCGGTGAAGCCACGCTCAGCACCGACCCCGGCCGCAGTGAAAGCGGCGAGCTGAGTATCGAGATACTGGTCGGGGGTGCTAACTGGTGCATAGCCGAGGACCGCGGTCGTACCGATGACTGTCTCATTGCCCACCGACAGTGTGGATATGAGACACGCGGTGTGAGACAAGAAATGAGACCCCGCGACCTGGGCCCATGGGAGGGGGAGTGGGCCAATGTTGGTGTGCCTCCTTATCTAGAAACGAGACGCTCCCATACCAAAACCGCAATCCACCATCGTGGGTCAGCTTTGCGAGTCTCGGGCCTGCTTGCCAACCACCACTGCGAACCCGCCGATCATGGCTATTGCCGGTTCATGTTGCGCTTGCCCGACCACGCCCGCCAGGCGATGTAGCCCATCAACACGGCGAGGCCTCCGGTACTGATCAGGCCCAGCGTCGTGCCATGGGTGCACACATTCAGCACAAACATGGCCAGGAACAGCACCGACATCACTAGGTAGAACGCTGGGCCGTACAGGGGGTTGGTCTTCACGCTCAATCCAGGCATTTGCCGGCGGCGTCCAGGCCGTCAGCGACTGCCGCCGTACCGAGAGCGATTTGACCGAGCGCGGCGGGAATCCCCACGCCAGTCCCACCTTCAGGGACTGCGGTCAAGATCGCAATCATGCCGCCCGGGGGCTCCAGGAGGGCTTTCGTCGCGTCGTAGATGCTGCATCCTGGTTTCGCGGCCACGGCACTGCCCGGATCGGTCGCGGGCCGTGGCGCCGGCGGTGGAGACGAGGGCATCGGCGGCACCGCCTGCGCAGGCGCAGGCGGTGCCGTGAGGGCCTGCTCGTACTGCGGAAAGAACGCGGGCTGGGGTGGCGGCGGCGTTCCGTCAGGAGTGTCCCACGGCGCAAATGGAGGTGGGTCGCCGCCGTCCTGTTTGAAGTCGACCAAGTGGATTCCATTGCGGTGAGTGGCCGGACCTTGTGCAACTGGGTTGTAGATCGGGTGCTCCGCAAAGCCGACGCTACTGAGACCAGCAGTAGTGGCGGTAAGTTGGCCTGCAACCTTGACCTCTGCCGCGTCGAGCTGTTCTGCGCGCAAGCGGATGTCACCGGCGAAAGCTTGCGCCTGAGCCTGTCGAGCGGCCTGCTCTGCTGCCGTAGTAATAGCACGGGTATCGGTGACCGACAAGTCTTCTCCGACAGTGAATCCCGCGTTCTGGGCGTCCTCAACAGCATAGAGCACTCGTCGTTGGGCTGCGCTGATGTCGCTGGCACCGTTGCGTGCAATCGCTGCTGCCTGGCCTAGCTGGTCGGCTTTTGCGCTCACGATCGGCAGGTCGGCGCCGGTCCGTTCCCGTAGCGCGTCGCCGCCAGCGCCGTTCCAGGTGATGGCATAGGACTGGTTGCGCATCTGCAGGAAGACGTCTTCCCACTGATCGGCGGTTCTAGTCCAGTAGCTCGCTGCATCGATGAGGTGCTCGGTGCTCCATGCCCGGATTTGCGACAGGGTGGCCGGCATCTATACCACCGTCCCCTGCGTCACGGCGGCCATCTCGCTCGCGGCACTGGCCTCTTGGTTGACATAACCTGCGGCTGCTGCGACCACCGCGCCAGCCGTAGCCTGAGTTCGGGTAGCCAAGGCCGCCGCCACGCCGCCGATCGCTGCGTCGATACCACTCACCGCCGCCGTCGTGGCCTGGAATGGACGGCCCGGTGCCGGTGGCGTTGCTCCTGTGGCGAGTTGAGCGCCAAGGCCCTGCGATTGACTGGCCGTAACCCCTAGCTGACCAAGTACAACGCGCAATTCATTCGATCCCACCCCCGCGAGTCTAATCGAGACCACGTGGAGGGCTACTCAGGCCGATCCGCCGATCCCGCGACTCAAACCACCGAAGAAGCGACACCACTTATGGGGGTTGAGACAGAAGACGATCACTCCCGAATCCCTACGAACGAGAATGTGACGGGCGCTGGCGCGCCTGCTGGCATGGGATAAGAAACGACGCCACGACAACCGGCGCAGGGCCAGCATCCCCGACGCTGGTCATGCGCGGGGTCCGGGCACTAGCCGCCGCGAACGCGGCTTCTCGCGCGACCACGGCGAGAACGCCTGGCAGTAGCGAACTTGGCTGGCAATCAACGACACTCGCGTCCGCGCTCTGACCGGTTTGCCAGCGCGCGGGTTTGCAGCCAAGCGTGGATTCGGTCGGCGACATCGACCCATCCAGGTTCGAGCATCATGTTGTGCCCCATGCGGGCAAAGAACTCCGGTGTGGTCCGATAGGCGCGTGCCGTCGCACGCACATCGCCGTCGGTGACGAAGCCGTCGTCGTCGGCTCCGAGAATCAACATAGGGGTGGTTATTTCCGGGTCTTGACGCGACATGACCACAGATCGGCGGCAGCGTCAATGCTTTCAGGCTGGATACGCGCCATACAGGATTCAATGATGGCGTCTGGCGTGTGCGGGCTGAAGAGGTGCTCGCGGGCAAGAGCCGGGGTGTCAATGAACTTCACCGATTTGCGACTGGTAATCGCTTGGATCGTTACCCACGGGTGGCGGCGAAAAAGTCGCGAGGCTTGACCGAGCGTGCCGTGCGGCGGCACGGACCCTAAAAGTACAGCGGCTGCGGCGGGGCGGCTTTCGAGGTACTTCTGCACGATGAAGCCGCCCAGGGGTCGCCGATGAGCACCGGCTGGCCGCCGAGTTTATCGGCTTGACACCCATGTCATCGACGTAATCGGCAATGTGATTGGAGCGCAACGGCTTCGCAGTGGGCTGGCACCATGTCCGCGCAGGTTCAGCGCGGCTGCGCGATAGTCCCGATCTGCAAAAACCCAGGAACTGATCCCAGCACCACGCGCCATGCCAAGCGCCATGAATGAAAAGCAGCAGGACCGGATGTGCTTTTCCGCAGGATCGCTTGTCGATCCTCTCAAGCATCGCTCCCGCAGCGCGCAGCAGTGCCCGACTTTTAGGCGGCAGTGCCTGTCGCCGTCGGCTTTTCAGCCAGCTCGCCCATAGCCTTACTTCGCCGCGACGACGAATCCGCCAATGATCGCCTCGATGTCGGGCGCATTCGCGACAGCCTGGGTGGCCAAGCTGGTAATGGTGAGCTGAACCAGATATCGCTGATTCTCCGGCGCTGGCCCGGTGGGAATGACGATCCGGTTCCAGCTGTGCAGTCGTGTTCCGTCCAAGTCGTAACTACCCTGCATCATCGACGATGGAAAGCCGTTGAAGTCTGCCGTTGAGGCGTCCAGCTGTTTGAAATTGTCGAATAGTTGGGCGTCCTCGTTGCCGCGCCGGGCAACCTGCACGGGGTCGAAGTCTCCGCGCAGCTGAAACACCACCAGCCTTGCGGTGGGATACTTGCCGCCTTTGGAGATGATCACGGTCTGCGGAGTGATCTTTGGACCGGTGTACGGTGACCAGCCGGCGGGTGTCGGGATCGACACAGTCAAACCGGCGAGCTTGGTGGGCGCCACTTGCTGTCCGCTGACACCGATGCTTTCCAGGTACTGAGAAAGCGGAACGGGCGGGGCTGTCGCCGTCGTGATGCTGGTGGGCGCCGTCGTCGTCAGGATGGATTGAAAGTCAGGGGGTTTCGCCGGTGAGCAGGCGGCCGACGATATCGTCACCGCGGTAGCGAGGACGGCTGCGGCGCGCCGGCGGGCAGTCACAGAATCTCGCGAACTGCCTCGACCGGCCGGGCCAGCCGGGTCCCTTTCGACGTGATCACGAAAGGCCGTTCGATCAGAATCGGGTGCGCGGCCATCGCGTCCAGCAGCGCGTCATCGGTAGCGTCGGCCAGGTTGAGCTCGGCATAGAGCGCCTCGCGCTTGCGCACCGCCGTGCGCACGTCGATGCCGGCGTCGGCGATCATCCGCACTAGTTCGTCGCGGGATGGCGGTGTTTTCAGGTATTGCACGATAGTTGGCTCAATACCGTTGTCGCGCAATAACTCCAGCGTCTTGCGGGAAGTGCTGCACTTGGGGTTGTGGTAGATGACAGCGGTGCGCGGCAATCTAGGCGTCTCCGTCGAAGAGCCCTGTTACTGAACCGTTTTCGAAGACTGCTCGGATGGTGCTGGCCAGCAACGGTGCAATGGACAAGACCGTGAGCTGGGGGAAACGCTTCTCTTCGGCGATGGGAAGCGTGTTGGTGACGATTACCTCCCGGGCGCCGCATGCAGCCAGCCGCTCGGCGGCAGGGTGGGACAGCACACCGTGGGTGGCCGCGATGATCACGTCTCGGGCGCCATCGTTGTGCAGCAGCTGCACCGCGCCGGCAATGGTGCCGCCGGTGTCGATCATGTCGTCGATCAGCACACAGGTGCGGTCGGAGACCTCGCCGACCACGCGGTTGGACACCACCTGGTTGGACACCCGCGGGTCGCGGGTCTTGTGAATGAAGGCCAACGGAACACCACCCAAGGCGTCGGCCCACTTCTCGGCGATACGCACCCGGCCCGAGTCGGGGGAGACCACCACCATGTTTCCGTCGGGATAGTTGTCCCTGATGTATCCGGTCAGCAGGTTCTGTCCGCGCATATGGTCGACGGGGCCGTCGAAGAACCCCTGGATCTGGTCGGTGTGCAGGTCAACGGTCACGATCCGGTCGGCACCGGCGGTCTTGAGCAGGTCCGCGACCAGCCGCGCCGAGATCGGCTCGCGGCCGCGGTGTTTCTTGTCCTGCCGGGCGTACGGGTAGAACGGCATGACCGCGGTGATCCGCTTGGCGCTGCCCCGCTTGAGCGCGTCGATCATGATCAGCTGTTCCATCAGCCAGGTGTTCACCGGTACCGGGCACGATTGCAGAACGAACGCGTCGCAGCCGCGCACCGATTCGTTGAAGCGCACGAAGATTTCACCGTTGGCGAACTCCCGCGCGTCCTGCGCGGTGACGTGGACGTCGAGTTCTTTGGCAACCTGCTCGGCCAGCTCCGGATGGGCGCGGCCGCTGAACAGCATGAGGTTTTTGCGATTATCGGTCCAGTCGTGGCTCAACGCGCTGCCCTCGCCGTATCGGGATCGGAATAGGGATCGGACGGCAACATCGTACGCAAGCGACGGGCCTGGATGTGTCGCCGGGTTGCCAGGAAGCGAACTCACGGTGTCTGCTGGCCTTCGGAGCTGTGAGTGGCCTTATCGGCGGCTTCGGCCGCGGCTGTTCCCGGCCTCTTGCGCTGAACCCAATTTTCGATGTTGCGCTGCGGGCCGGCGGACACCGCTAAGGCTCCCGGCGGAACGTCCTCGCGTACGACGGTGCCGGCACCGGTGTAGGCGCCGTCACCGACCGTCACGGGCGCAACGAACATGGTGTCGGATCCGGTGCGCACGTGCGAGCCGATGGTGGTGCGCTGTTTGGTCGCGCCGTCGTAGTTGACGAACACGCTGGAAGCACCGATGTTGCTGTGGTCGCCGATGTCGGCGTCGCCGACGTAGGTCAGGTGCGGAACTTTGGTGCCGGTGCCGATGGTGGAGTTCTTCGCCTCCACGAACGCGCCGAGTTTGCCGTCGGCGCCCAGCGTGGTGCCGGGCCGCAAGTAGGTGAAGGGACCAACCACGGCGCCGTCTCCGATCGATGACTCCGTGCCGTGCGTGCGAACCACCGTGGCGCCCGCGCCGACGGTGACGTCGGCCAGAGTGGTGTCCGGGCCGACGACGCAATGGCCGCCGATCCGCGTCCGGCCCAGCAACTGGGTGCCAGGGTGAATGACCGTGTCGCGCCCGATCGTCACGTCCACGTCGATCCACGTGGTGGCGGGGTCGATGATGGTGACGCCGGCCATTTGGTGGGCGGCCACAATCCGGCGGTTGAGCTCGGCGCCCAGCTGGGCCAGTTGGACGCGGTTGTTGACCCCCGCCACTTGCATGCTGTCATCGATGTGGCGGGCGCTGACCGTCCGGCCGTCGCGGCGCAGGATGGCGACGACGTCGGTGAGGTAGAGCTCCTGCTGGGCGTTGTCGGCGCTGAGTCGGCTCAGCGCCGAGCGCAGGGCGGCGATGTCGAAGGCGTAGACGCCGGTGTTGACCTCTCGAATCTCCTGTTGCGAGGGCGTCGCGTCGGTTTGCTCGACGATCGCCATCACTTCGTTGTCCTGGGTTCGCAGGATGCGGCCGTAGCCGTGTGGATCGCTCAGCGTTGTGGTCAGCACTGTGACGGCGGCCGACTTTGCGCTGTGGTTTGCGATGAGATCGGCCAGGGTATCGGCGTCTAGCAGCGGGGTATCGCCCGCGGCGACGACGACGATGCCGGCGTAGTCGTCCGGCAGCGCAGACAGGCCGCATAGCACCGCGTGTCCGGTACCTAGTGGTCGATCCTGTAAGGCTACGTCGATGGGGCGTCCGAGAGTCTGGCCCAGTTCGGTGACCAGCGGGGAGATGCGCTGGTGATCGTGACCGAGTACCACGACCAGATGCTGGGGCGCCAGCTTGGCCATCGCGTGCAGCGAGTGCGACAGCATGCTACGCCCGCCTAGAGTGTGCAGCACTTTGGGTGTGTCTGACTTCATCCGGGTGCCGGGCCCGGCCGCTAAGACCAGGACCGCGGTGTCACCGCGAAACGTCATCGACTCTCCTTAGGTTCGGCTCGCGAACGCGTACGTCCGCGGCTAAGAGCCACGCTCCGTCGCCAGGACTCGAACCTGAACTATCTGAACCAAAATCAGAGGTGCTGCCGATTACACCACGACGGATTGCTGGTCGACGGCGGCAACTGTTGTCCGCACGCCACCCTGTGACTCTAGTCGGACGACGATGCCGGCCGCTGGCGGCCGGCTGAGGAGTCAGACAATTCGGTCGAGTCGAGTAAGCCGACCAATTCCCGACCGGCAGCCATATCGAGTGTGCAATGACGGCCGTGAGTGCGCGTCTAGGGCGGGGACCAGCGCGATCGGGGCGCCGTGAGCGCGCACTCGACGCCGTGAGCGCGCACTCGATGCCCCCAGTGCACGCTCGACGCCGTCAGCGACCAGCCGACGCGTAGACCAGCCGCGCAAACGGTTACCCTGATTGACGTGGCTGGGCCGGATAAGGAGCCGGAGAAAGAAGTGCGGGTGCCGCGCGCCCGAATGACCGGCAGCGAACGCCGGCAGCAACTTATCGGCATCGCACGGTCATTGTTTGCCGAACGTGGCTATGACGGGACCTCGATCGAGGAGATCGCGCAACGCGCCAACGTGTCCAAACCGGTGGTTTACGAGCATTTCGGCGGTAAAGAGGGCCTATATGCGGTGGTCGTCGACCGCGAAATGCAGGCGCTGCTGGACGGCATCACCTCGTCATTGACCAACAACCGGTCCCGGGTACGGGTCGAGCGGGTGGCGTTGGCATTGCTGACCTACGTCGAAGAACGTACCGACGGCTTCCGCATCATGATCCGCGATTCGCCAGCCTCGATCAGCTCCGGTACCTATTCCAGCCTGCTCAATGACGCCGTCAGCCAGGTCAGCTCTATTCTGGCCGGCGACTTCGCCCGGCGGGGTCTGGACCCGGACCTGGCCCCCCTGTATGCCCAGGCGTTGGTGGGTTCGGTGTCGATGACGGCGCAGTGGTGGCTCGATGCCCGGGAACCCAAGAAGGAAGTAGTCGCTGCCCACCTGGTCAATCTGGTTTGGAATGGCTTGAAACATCTGGAAGCCGATCCTCAGCTGCAGGAGGAGTAGTCCCGGCTCAACCGCGGTCGCGCGACAGCAGGTCGGCAATCGTTTCGCGGCGCACCAACTCGCGTGCCCGGCCGCCGTTGACCGCGACCAGCGGCGGGCGCCCCACCATGTTGTAGTTCGACGCCATGCTGTGGTGATACGAGCCGGTACACGCCACCGACAGCAAATCGCCTGCGTGAACATCCGACGGTAGCTGCACATCGTGGGCGATTTCGCCCCCGTGCCGGCCTGAAACGGTGACAGGCCGTTTGACGCCCGAGCCATGCCGGTTCGCCAGGGCGACTGTAGCTTCCGCGCCGAATAACCCTACCCGCGGGTTGTCGCCCATTCCGCCGTCGACCGCGACGAAGGTACGCCCACTGGGTCGCGTGTTGAGCGAACAAACGCGGTACAGGGTGACACCGGCCCGCGCGCTGACGCCGCGACCAGGTTCCACCACGACGGCCGGACGGGGGAAGTGCTCGGCGGCGCAGGCTTCGTCCAGCGAGTCTTCGATGACGCGTGCCAGCGTGTCAAGGTCAAGCTCGGCGTCACCGTGGACGTACGGGACGGCATGCCCGCCGCCGATGTTGAGTTCGGTGAGGATGACGCCATGCCGGGCGCGGATGTCGGCCATCGCGGCGATCAGCCGGCGAATCGCTTCGCCGTAGAAACCCGGGTCGGTGACCTGCGAGCCGATGTGGCAGTGCAGCCCGATCAAGTCGAGGATGGGGTGCGCCAGCACGCTATTGACGGCCTCGGCGGCATGGTCGCCGGTGACGGTAAACCCGAACTTCTGGTCGCTGATTCCGGTCCTGAGTGCGCGGTGGCCGTGGATGTCGACATCAGGGGTCACTCGGATGAGCACCCGCTGACGCCGGCGCGCTAACCCGGCTAGGTAGGCAATCTCCAGACTGGAATCCAGCACGATGCGCCCGACGCCGACGGTCACCGCGTCGCGCAGTTCATCGGGCGATTTGGCGTTGCCGTGCATAACGATGCGGGCCGGATCCACGCCACCGGCCAGGGCGACGGCCAGCAGGCCCGAAGAGCAGACGTCGACACCAAGCCCCTCTTCGCGCACCCAGCGTGCTATGGAGGTCGTCAACAAAGACGTGCCGGCATAGACAATCTCCACCTCGCGCAACGTGGTGCGGTAGCGCCGCGCGCGGCGCCGAAAGTCGGCTTCGTCGATGACATAGACCGGGGTACCGAACTCGTCGGCGATATCGGTGAGGGGCACGTCGCCGATGCAGAGCCGGCCGTCCCGGTCGGAACTGGTAGTCGCTGGCCAGATGGCGGGGTCGAACCGGCGCGGCGCCGCCTGGCCGATAGAAGGCAGCAGATCGAGCAACGTCATGCGCCAAATGTGCGCCGATCAGCGGCCTTATCCCAGCCTTAGCCCGCTGCCCTTACGGTTTCTTGACGGCGGTGGGCTCAATATTGATGAATCGCTGCGCCCTAGAATGGCCGCATCATGACCGCACCGGGGGCTGCTAGCCCAGATACCCCGATCGCGGGGCTCGTTGAACTGGCGTTGACCGCGCCAACCTTCCAGCAGCTGGTTGCGCGCGCCTCCGATCGACCCGACGAATTGACGCTGGTCGGCCCGGCCAGCGTCCGTCTTTTTGTCGCCTGCGCGGTGGCACAACAAGGTCCGTTGCTGGTTGTCACCGCTACGGGTCGGGAAGCCGACGATCTGACGGCAGAACTGCGGGGCGTCTTTGGTGGCGCGGTCGCGGTCTTCCCATCGTGGGAGACGCTGCCCCACGAGCGACTCTCACCGGGGGCCGATACCGTCGGTGCCCGTTTGATGGTGCTGCGCCGGCTCGCCCATCCCGGTGACGCCCGGCTGGGCCCGCCGTTGCGCGTGGTGGTGGCAGCGGTGCGCTCGCTGCTCCAGCCGATGGCGCCGCAGCTGGGCCAGCTGGAACCAGTCACGTTGACTGTCGGTCAAGAGATCGGCTTCGACGACGTGATTGCCCGGCTGGTCGAACTGGCCTACACCCGGGTGGACATGGTCGGCCGGCGCGGCGAGTTCGCGGTCCGCGGCGGCATTCTCGACATCTTCGCCCCCACCGCTGAGCACCCGGTGCGCGTCGAGTTCTGGGGCGACGAGATCACCGAGATGCGGATGTTCTCGGTCGCCGATCAGCGCTCGATTCCCGAGATCGAGGTCGACGCGCTGGTCGCGGTGGCCTGCCGCGAGCTGCTGTTGACCGACGACGTGCGGGCGCGGGCCGCCGAATTGGCCGCCCAGCATCCCGCCGCCGACAACGCGGTGACCGGCAGCGTCTCCGACATGCTGGCCAAACTGGCCGAAGGCATCCCAGTCGACGGGATGGAGGCGTTGTTGCCGGTGCTGCGGCCCCCGGAGAACGGGGCTCAGGCGCTACTCACCGATCAGCTGGCCGAAGGCACCGCGGTGCTGCTGTGCGACCCGGAGAAGATCCGCACCCGGGCCGCCGACCTGATTAGGACCGGCCGGGAATTTCTCGAGGCGTCCTGGTCGGTGGCCGCCCTGGGAACTGACCCGCCGGTAGACGTTGAGCAGCTCGGTGGGTCGGGGTTCGCCGAGCTAGCTGAGGTGCGGGCTGCGGCGGCCGAGTCCGGTCACCCATGGTGGACATTGAGCCAGCTCTCCGCTGAGTCAGCAGTCGAGCTCGACGTCCGGGCGGCACCGTCGGCGCGGGGGCATCAGCGGGATGTCGACAGCATCTTTGCGATGCTGCGCGCGCACGTCGCGACTGGCGGGTATGCCGTGATGGTCGCCCCAGGCACCGGTACCGCACATCGTATGGTCGAGCGGCTGACCGAATCCGACATCCCGGCCGCCATGCTGGAACCGGGCGTCGCACCCAAACTTGGCCTGGTCGGTGTCCTCAAGGGTTCACTGCTTGACGGCCTCATCGTTCCGGGCGCCAACCTGGTTGTCGTCACCGAGGCGGATCTGACCGGCAGCCGGGCCACCGCCGTAGCAGGTAAGCGCTTAGCCGCCAAGCGGCGCAACACCGTCGACCCGCTGGCACTGGCAGCCGGTGACCTGGTGGTGCACGATCAGCACGGCATCGGCCGGTTCGTCGAGATGGTCGAACGCACGGTCGGCGGCGCCCGCCGCGAGTACCTGGTGCTCGAATACGCGTCCAGCAAACGGGGCCAGCAAGCCGACAAGCTGTACGTACCGATGGATTCGCTGGATCAGCTGTCGAGATATGTCGGCGGGCAGGCGCCCGCATTGAGCCGGCTCGGCGGCAGTGACTGGGCCAACACCAAGACCAAGGCGCGCCGCGCGGTGCGCGAGATCGCCGGCGAGCTGGTCTCGCTGTACGCCAAGCGGCAGGCCAGCCCCGGACATGCGTTTGCGCCGGACACGCCGTGGCAGGCCGAGATGGAGGACGCGTTCGGTTTCACCGAGACCGTCGACCAGCTGACCGCGATCCAAGAGGTCAAGGCCGATATGGAAAAGCCGATCCCGATGGACCGGGTGATCTGCGGCGACGTCGGCTACGGCAAGACCGAGATCGCGGTACGGGCGGCATTCAAGGCGGTTCAGGATGGTAAACAGGTCGCGGTGCTGGTTCCCACCACGCTGCTGGCCGACCAGCATCTACAGACCTTCACCGACCGAATGTCCGGCTTCCCGGTGACGGTCAAGGGTTTGTCGCGGTTCACCGACGCCACCGAGTCACGGACCGTGATCGATGGCCTGGCTGACGGGTCGGTGGACGTCGTGATCGGCACGCACCGGCTGCTGCAGACCGGGGTGCGCTGGAAGGATCTTGGCCTGGTGGTGGTCGACGAGGAGCAGCGGTTCGGAGTCGAGCACAAGGAGCACATCAAATCGCTGCGCAGCCACGTCGACGTGCTGACCATGAGTGCCACCCCGATCCCGCGCACCCTGGAGATGAGCTTGGCCGGAATTCGGGAGATGTCGACGATCCTTACCCCGCCCGAGCAGCGCTACCCGGTGCTGACCTATGTCGGTCCGCACGATGACAAGCAGATCGCGGCGGCGTTACGGCGGGAGCTGCTGCGCGACGGGCAGGCCTTCTTCGTGCACAACCGGGTCAGCTCTATTGACCGGGCGGCCGCGCGGGTGCGCGAGTTAGTGCCCGAGGCGCGGGTGGTGGTTGCGCATGGGCAGATGCCCGAGGAGCTGTTGGAAGGCACGGTGCAAGGGTTTTGGAACCGCGAATACGACATCCTGGTGTGCACCACGATCGTGGAGACCGGCCTGGACATCTCCAATGCCAACACCCTCATCGTGGAGCGCGCCGATACCTTTGGGCTCTCCCAGCTGCATCAGCTGCGGGGTCGGGTAGGGCGCAGCCGGGAACGCGGCTACGCCTACTTGCTCTATCCGCCCGACGCGCCGCTGACCGAAACTGCCTATGACCGGTTGGCCACCATCGCGCAGAACAACGAACTCGGCGCGGGCATGGCGGTTGCATTGAAGGACCTCGAGATCCGCGGGGCGGGCAACGTGCTCGGCGTCGAGCAGTCCGGGCACGTCGCCGGCGTCGGGTTCGACCTGTACGTGCGACTGGTCGGTGAGGCCGTGGAAGCATACCGAGCGGCATACCGAGCAGCAGCCGATGGCCAGAGGGTAACCATTGCCGAGGAGCCCAAGGACGTGCGCATCGACCTGCCGGTCGATGCGCACCTGCCGCCGGATTACATCGCCAGTGACCGCCTGCGCTTGGAGGGTTATCGGCGGCTGGCCGCCGCGTCATCTGACAGCGATGTCGCCGCGGTCGTGGAGGAGCTCAACGATCGCTACGGGCCGCTGCCGCAACCCGCCCAGCGGCTGGTAGCGGTGGCGCGGTTGCGGCTGCTGTGTCGCGGTTCCGGCATCACCGAAGTCTCGGCGTCGTCGGCAGCCACGGTGCGGCTAACTCCGATGACGTTGCCGGATTCCGCTCAGGTGCGGCTCAAGAGGATCTATCCGGGGGCGCACTACCGCGCCACCACAGCTACCGTGCAGGTTCCCATTCCCCGTGCCGGCGGTATCGGCGCCCCGCGTCTCCGAGACGTCGAATTGGTGCAGATGGTGGCCGACGTGGTAACAGCGCTGGTAGGAAAACCGCAGAAAGATATTGGTATAACGAGTTCGTCCGGTGACGAAGCGGGTCGACCCGTGTCGAGTAAGGAGCGGCGAGCGCGATGATTGTCGTCCTGGTCGACCCCCGCCGTCCGTCACTGATTCCGGTCGAAGCCATCGGGTTGCTCAGCGGCCCGGTGCAATACACCGAGGAGATGCCGGTCGCGGTGCCTTGGTCGCTACCCGACGCGCATCCGGTCCACATCGGCGACGACGCGCCCGTGCTGTTGTCGTCTGACCCCAACCATCCCGTCGTGGTGGCCCGCTTGGCCACTGGAGCCCGGCTGATTTCGGCGCCGGATCGCCAGCGCGGGGAACGATTACTCGATGCGGTCGCGATGATGGACAAACTGCGCGCGGACGGCCCTTGGGAGAGCGAGCAGACCCACGACTCGCTGCGTCGCTACCTACTGGAGGAGACCTACGAGCTGCTCGACGCGGTGCACAGCGGCAACGTGGAACAGCTGCGCGAGGAGCTCGGTGATGTGCTGCTGCAGGTGCTTTTTCACGCCCGCATTGCTGAAGACGCTGCGCAACTGCCGTTCACCATTGACGACGTCGCTGACACGCTCATCCGTAAACTCGGCAATCGGGCGCCGGAAGTGCTTGCCGGCAAACCTATCTCGCTCCAAGACCAGATGGCTCAATGGGAAGAGCGTAAGGCCGCCGAAAAAGCCCGGAACTCGGTGTTGGATGACGTTCACCTTGGTCAGCCGGCATTAGCCCTGGCGCAGAAGGTCATTCAACGCGTCAGTAAGGCAGGTCTGCCCCCCCAGCTGGTCCCGGCCGAGATCACCTCGATCTCGCTATCAGCGGATGTCGACGCGGAGAGTTGCTTGCGGGCAGCCGTTTTAGATTTTGTGGACAATGTCCGCAACGCGGAGAAGGCTATTGCGGCCGCACGCCGCGGCGACAGTGTTGCCGAGGAACTGGACGTGGCACCGATCGGCACCATTGGCGCAGCAGAGTGGCGGGCGTACTGGCTACCAGACGCGCCGAGTGCCGGTGGGGACGCGGTAGGCGCTGCACAGGGGGGTAAAGCTCGCCCGGAAGCTGTCGACGTGCCCGACGAGGCGGACAGGGCGCCAGAGAATCCGAAGGAGCCCGGCGGTTCCAAGAAGCGAAAAGGCAGGCGTTGATCAGCGGTGTGTCACCTCAAGCCACCATCGCAGAGTTTGCGAAAAATGCGTTTGCCGCCAACTACATCGGGAACAGCGATAGCCGAACCTGTTTGCAGCTAACAGATGTCTGTCTGGCAGCACTGGTGTTTCTGTGTGCTGAGCCGTATATGAGGCCGGGCGGCTACCAAACGCGTGGGACGATGATCATGGCTGATGCGGTAGCTGAGCGGAACTGGAGCCAGAAGGAGCCCAAGAGGAGCCTAAGAGGAGCCAAAGAGGAGAATTGTGACGCCGAGACGTTGGTTGCGCGCGGTCGCCGTGATAGGGGCGACCGCGATGCTGTTGGCGTCCAGCTGCACGTGGCACCTTAGTTTGTTCATTCCCGAAGGTGTACCGCCGCCGGCCGGCGATCCGGTGCCGCCGGTGGATACCCACGCCCACGGCCGGCCGGCCGATCAGTTGCGCGAATGGGCAGAGCAACGCGCGCCGGCTCTGGAGATGCCAGTCATCGCGTTAGAGGCCTACGCTTACGCCGCTCGCGTCGCCGAGGTCGAGAATCCGAAGTGCCACATCGCCTGGACCACCCTGGCAGGTATCGGGCAGGTGGAGAGCCATAACGGCACCTATCATGGTGCCACCATCGCGCCGAATGGGGACGTGACTCCTCCTATTCGCGGTGTCCGCCTCGACGGCACCGGCGGCACCCTGCGCATCGTGGACAGCGATCGGGGCAACATGGATGGCGCCTCGGATGGCGACGGAGTGCAGCGCGCGATGGGGCCCATGCAGTTCATTGCCGAAACGTGGCGACTGTACGGTGTCGATGCCAACAACGACGGCATCATCAGCCCGGACAACATCGACGACGCCGCGCTGTCGGCGGCGGGTTACTTGTGCTGGCGTGGAAAGGATCTCGCGACGCCCCGAGGGTGGATCACTGCGTTGCGCGCCTACAACAACTCCGGTGTTTACGCCCGGGCGGTGCGGGACTGGGCGACTGCTTACGCGGCGGGTCACCCGCTGTAGCAGGATAAAGCGCTGACCCAGGCTTTACGCTAAAGGTTTGCAGGGGACCGCACAGCGAGCCTGAACGCAAAGGAGAACTCAGTGCCGGTTATCGAGCAGGTCGGGGCCCGCGAGATTCTGGATTCACGCGGCAACCCGACGGTCGAGGTCGAGGTGGCTCTGATCGACGGGACCTTTGCCCGCGCCGCGGTGCCATCGGGGGCGTCGACGGGTGAGCACGAGGCCGTTGAGCTGCGCGACGGCGGCGATCGCTATGGCGGTAAGGGAGTCAAAAAGGCAGTGCAAGCCGTCCTTGATGAGATCGGCCCGGCTGTTATCGGCCTCAACGCCGACGATCAGCGGTTGGTCGACCAGGCGCTGGTCGACCTCGACGGCACCCCCGACAAGTCCCGGCTGGGCGGCAACGCAATCCTGGGAGTCTCGCTGGCCGTTGCCAAGGCGGCTGCGGAGTCTGCAGCGTTGCCATTGTTTCGCTACCTCGGCGGGCCCAATGCCCACATCCTGCCGGTGCCGATGATGAACATCCTCAACGGCGGCGCACACGCCGACACTGGCGTCGATGTCCAGGAGTTCATGGTGGCCCCGATCGGCGCGCCCAGCTTCGCTGAGGCGCTGCGCTGGGGTGCCGAGGTATACCACGCGCTCAAGTCGGTCCTCAAGAAGGAGGGGCTCTCCACCGGTCTAGGCGACGAGGGCGGCTTTGCCCCCGACGTGGCCGGCACCACGGCGGCGCTGGATTTGATCAGCCGGGCGATCGACTTGGCCGGCTGGGCTCTCGGTACAGATGTGGCACTGGCACTCGACGCCGCGGCCACCGAGTTCTACACCGACGGCACCGGCTACTCCTTCGAGGGCTCGATTCGCACCGCTGAGCAGATGACCGACTTCTACGCCGGTCTGTTGGGTTCTTACCCCCTGGTGTCCATCGAAGACCCGCTGTCGGAGGATGATTGGGACGGCTGGGCTGCGCTGACGGCCTCGATCGGCGACCGAGTACAAATCGTCGGTGACGACATCTTCGTCACTAACCCAGAGCGACTTGACGAAGGCATCGAACGGGGTGTGGCAAACGCGTTGCTGGTCAAGGTAAATCAGATTGGGACACTGACTGAGACGCTCGACGCGGTCGCGTTGGCGCACCACAGCGGATACCGCACGATGATGAGCCACCGCAGCGGCGAGACGGAGGACACAACGATTGCCGATCTGGCGGTAGCCGTCGGCACCGGCCAGATCAAGACGGGCGCACCGGCTCGCAGCGAACGCGTCGCCAAGTACAACCAGCTGCTGCGCATCGAAGAAGCCCTCGGGGACGCCGCCCGCTACGCCGGCGATCTGGCCTTCCCGCGGTATGTGCTGGACACCAACTAGGCTCCCCGCCAAACGGAACGCGGCTAAGCGATATGCCCGACGGTAAACGGCCCGACTCGAAGCGCCGCTCTCCGGCGTCGCGCCCGGGGAAGGCCGGCAACACCTCCCCAGGCCGTCGCTCCGGGGCACCGTCTCGGCCCTCACAGTCTTCACACACCGGGCCTTCCACCCGCCCACTGCAGGAGCATGTGGTTGAGCCCATCAAACGGTCGGTTACCGAAGCTGTCGAGCAACGGTCTGAGCAGCGGCTGGGTTTCACCGCCCGGCGGGCGGCGGTTCTGGCCGCCGTGGTGTGCGTGCTCACGCTAACCATTGCCGGTCCGGTGCGTACCTACTTTGCGCAGCGCACCGAAATGGAGCAGCTAGCTGCGACCGAAGCCGCGCTACGGCATCAGATCAGCGATCTGGAGCGGCAGCGGGCCCAGCTGGCTGATCCGGCGTATATCGCCGCGCAGGCCCGCGAGCGTCTCGGGTTCGTTATGCCTGGTGACATTCCATTTCAGGTCCAGCTTCCGCCTGGCGCGGCAGCGTCGCCGCAGCCACGCGCCGACGAGCCAACCGTGGCCAACAACGAGCCCTGGTACACGGCGCTGTGGCACACCATCGCCGACACACCGCACCTACCTGCTGCCGCCGCCCCGCCAGCAGCGCCCGAGCCCGGACCGCCCGACGCGGTACCGCCCAACCCGACGGCGCCCGGTGGTTGACCCCGCGGACTTGGAGGTGGTGGCGCGTCAGCTCGGTCGCAAGCCTCGCGGCGTGCTCGCGATCGCGTACCGATGTCCCAACGGTGAACCTGGGGTGGTGAAGACGGCGCCGAAACTCCCTGACGGCACTCCATTTCCGACGTTGTACTATCTGACACATCCGGCGCTCACCTCGGCAGCGAGCAGGCTGGAGACCACCGGGCTGATGCGGGAGATGGCCGAGCGGCTGCGGTGTGATCCTGATCTGGCCGCCGCCTACCGGCGGGCGCACGAATCCTATTTGGCCGAGCGCGACGCAATTGAGCCGCTGGGGACCACGTTTTCCGCCGGCGGCATGCCCGACCGGGTCAAGTGCTTGCACGTGCTGATCGCGCATGCGCTGGCCAAGGGCCGCGGGGTGAACCCGCTCGGCGACGAGGCGTTAGCTCTGCTGGCCGTCGAGCCAGGAACAGCTGCGACACTGGTGGCACAACGATGGCTCTGACTCGCGTAGCCGCAGTTGACTGCGGTACTAACTCGATTCGGTTGCTGATCGCGGAAGCAACCGGCGATCAGCTACACGAAATGCATCGGGAAACCCGAATCGTGCGGCTGGGACAGGGAGTTGACGCCACCGGTGAGTTTGCGCCCCACGCGATTGCGCGGACCCGAGACGCGCTTGCCGACTATGCCGAGTTGCTCAAATTTCACCGCGTCGAGCGGGTCCGAATGGTTGCCACCTCGGCCGCTCGTGATGTCGCCAACCGTGACGTGTTCTTTGCGATGACGGCCGAGGTGTTAGCGGCCGTGGTCCCAGGTTCGGTGGCGGAGGTGATCAGCGGCGACGAAGAGGCAGAGCTGTCGTTCCGCGGTGCGGTTCGCGAATTAGACAGTGTTGGTGCACCTTTCGTTGTCGTTGATTTGGGTGGCGGCTCGACGGAGATTGTGCTTGGGAAAGCTGATAACGATGTAGTGGCGAGCCACTCGGCTGACATCGGCTGCGTTCGCCTGACCGAACGTTGCTTGCACTCTGACCCGCCGACCGAGCGGGAAGTGGCCGCAGCCCGTCAGGTGGTGGGTGAGCGGTTGGAAGCGGCGCTGCAGAGGGTGCCGGTTGAGCAGGCTCGGACCTGGGTCGGCTTGGCTGGAACGATGACCACGTTATCGGCATTAGCTCACGACTTGACCACGTATGACGCTGCAGCTATTCACCTTTCGCGGGTACCAGCTGGTCAGCTGCTGGCCGTCTGCGAGCGACTACTGAGAATGACTCGCAACGAGCGTGCCGCATTACCACCGATGCATGAGGGCCGGGTGGACGTGATCGCCGGCGGGGCCATTGTGGTTGAAGAATTGACACGCGAGCTGAGAGACCGAGCCGGCATCGACGAGTTGACCGTCAGCGAGCACGACATCCTTGACGGCATCGTGCTGTCCCTCTGCGGGTAAGTGTGACGCAGTGTTGCAGCGGCGGTCAGGACTCGAAGCGGTAACCCATACCGGACTCGGTCAACAGATGCTTCGGATGCGACGGATCATCTTCGAGTTTGCGGCGTAACTGGGCCAAATACACACGCAGATAGTGGGTTTCGGTGGCATAGCTCGGCCCCCACACCTCTTTGAGCAGTTCTTCGCGACCGATCAGCTTGCCGCGATTACGAACCAAGACCTCGAGCATGCCCCATTCGGTTGGGGTGAGGTGCACCTCGGCACCATTCTTGGTCACCTTCTTGGCGGCCAAATCTACTGTGAAGGCGTCGGTTTCGATGATCGGTTGATCCATCTCGGACGCCGCAGTGTTGCGGCGCACCGCCGCGCGCAGCCGCGCTAAAAACTCGTCCATCCCAAAGGGTTTTGTCACGTAATCGTCGGCGCCGGCGTCCAAAGCCTGAACCTTGTCCGACGAATCGGTGCGCGCCGACAACACGATCACCGGCGCGCTCAGCCAGCCGCGCAGGCCGGCCAGTACGTCAATGCCCGATATGTCTGGTAGACCGAGGTCGAGAATCACCACGTCAGGCGGGTGCTCGGCGGCAGCGCGCAGCGCTCCCGCACCGGACGAGGCGGTGATCACTTCGTAGCCGCGCACGGTCAGATTGATCCGAAGCGCTCGCAAGATATGCGGTTCGTCGTCGATCACCAACACGCGGGTCATCGATCACCATTTTCCTGAGGGGCAGCCAGGTCGACGACGACGGTGAGCCCGCCGCCAGGCGTATCTCCGGCTTGGATGGTGCCGCCCATAGCTTCGACGAAGCCGCGTGCCACCGACATGCCCAGGCCGACGCCCGTGGTGTTGTCGTGATCGCCCAATCGCTGAAAGGCTTCGAAGACATTTCCCTCGGTACCGGGAGGAATCCCGGGGCCTTCGTCGATGACGTTGATCAAGACGTGATCGCCGACTCGTCCGGCGTTGACCCGCACCATGCAGTCCGGCGCGTAGCGCAGTGCGTTGTCAATAAGGTTGGCCAGGACGCGTTCTAGGAGGCCCGCGTCGGCGAGCACCGCCGCGCCTCCGACGTCGACCTTGACGCGATCAATCGCGGATCGGTAGAAGCCCGTAGCGCCTTTGCCGATGCTAACCAGCGCGCGTTGCACGACTTCCTCGACGTAAACCCGGTGCAGGTCCGGGCGGACCACCCCGGCGGCCAGCCGCGACGAATCCAGCAGATTGCCGACCAGGGCGGTGAGCTGGTCGATGGACTCCTCGATGGTAGCCAACAATGCGGCGGTGTCCTCGGCTGAGAAGGCTACGTCTGCGGCTCGCAAACTGGATACCGCGACCTTGGCCGCCGCCAGCGGGCTGCGCAGGTCATGGCTGACCGCAGACAGCAGCGAGCGGCGCAGCTCGTCGGCCTTCACGATTGCTTGGGTCCGGGTGGCTTCTTCGGCCATTGCCCGCTGTTTGACCAGACCGGCGGCTTGTCTGGCTACCGCATTAAGTACTCGGCGATCTCGCGCTGACAGTCTTCTTCCCGACATCAGCATCCAAAACTCGTTGTCGCCGACCTCGATCGCGGTGTCAGCGGAATCGACCGTAGTGCACGGGTCTCTACCAACGGAGGCCACGATCGCAGTGCGGGTTCGACTGTCGTCGGAACCCTGGCGCACCATGCTGACCGCGCGTTGGGAGTAAGTCTCTCGTACCCGCTGCAACAGCGTTTCTAGATCCGCACCGCGCAGCACCGATCCCGCGAACAGGATCAGTAGTTCGGCCTCTTGTGACGCGCGACGGGCTTCTCGCGCGCGGTTAGCCGCACCGTCGACCAGAGCCGCGACCGCGACCGCGACGAGAAGCAGTACCGCTTCGGTGACGGCAGCCGACGGTTCGGCGATGGTGAACGTGTACCGGGGATCGGTCAGGTAGTAGTTGAGTAGCAGGCTAGATAACACTGCCGAAAGCACCGCCGGCGCAACGCCGCCCAGTAGGGCCACCACGAGAACTCCGACAAAGAACAGCGCACTTTCGCCACTGGTGTCCAGATATCGGTCCAGCATGGTCACGATGATCGCGCAGATCAGCGAGGGAACGACGACGGCCGCAAGCCAGGACACTGCCCGTCGCTCGCGGGCACCGATCGGTGTGGTGCGCAAGCCCCGCTTGGATTCCTCATGAGTTACTAGGTGCACGTCGATCTTGCCGGAGCGCTCGACGATCGCCAGGCCGATACTCTCGTCAAAGATGCGCGCCCACCGCGGCCGACGTGACGTCCCGATCACCAGCTGGGTCGCGTTGATCTCGCGAGCAAACTCCAGCAAGGCGCTGGGCACGTCGTCGCCGACCACGGTATGCAGTGAGGCGTCCAGACTGTTGGCCAGCTCCCGGACCTTGCTCATCCGCGCCTCCGACAGGCCAGCCAGTCCGTCACCGCGCACCACATGGACCACCATCAGCTCAGCACTGGACTTTGACGCGATCCGAGATGCTCGTCGCACCAACGTCTCTGACTCAGGACCACCGGTGACCGCTACGACGACGCGCTCACGGGCCTCCCAGATGTCGGTAATCCGGTTTTCCGCACGATACTTGGCCAGTGCCGTATCAACCTGGTCGGCTAACCACAGCAACGCCAATTCTCTTAGCGCAGTGAGATTGCCGCGCCGGAAGTAATTGGACAACGCGGCGTCGATTCTCTCCGGCGCATAGACATTGCCGTGAGAAAGCCTGCGGCGCAATGCTTCCGGTGTGATATCGATGAGCTCTATTTGGGCAGCCTGTCGTACAATGGAATCCGGTATCGTTTCTTTTTGCTCGATTCCGGTAATTTGGGCGACGACGTCGTTCAGGCTCTCCAAATGCTGGATATTGACCGTCGAGATCACCGTGATGCCAGCGTCGAGCAGCTCCTCGACATCTTGCCAGCGCTTGGCGTTCGCGCTGCCCGGCGTATTGGTGTGAGCCAGCTCGTCAACCAAGACGACTTGTGGTCGCCGTGCCAGCACGGCGGCCACGTCGAGTTCCGGGAAGCTGCCGCCACGATATTCGATGTAGCGCGGCGGAATGACCTCGATACCCTGAATCAGCTCAGCTGTTTTCGCCCTTCCGTGGGTCTCGATCACGGCCGCCACCACGTCGGTGCCACGCTCTAAGCGTCGATGCGCTTCGCCGAGCATGGCGTATGTCTTGCCGACGCCTGGCGCGGCGCCAAGGTAGATACGCAGCTCCCCGCGTTTGGCCCAGGGATCGACACTCACATCAACCATCTTCCGCGCGTGCGTGCCGGCAACTCAACGGTTGATCGGATAACTGCGGTCCAACGCGAGATTGAGCGCCACCACATCGACCCGCACCTCGCCCAGGAATCCGAGCAGCCGCCCGTCTTGGTTGTCGCGGAGGACCGCGCGCACCTGTTCGGCGCTGATGCCGCGCGCCCTGGCCACCCGCGCCGCCTGCAGCTCGGCATAGGCGACCGAGATGTGCGGGTCGAGGCCGCTGCCGCTAGCGGTAACCGCGTCGGCAGGAACGGCTGGGTCGGCGGGCGCGGCGCCCCGGACGGGAACGATTTGGCCAAGCGAGTAGTCCTCGCCGTACCTGGCGCACTCCACCTGCACGCCTTCGTAATTGGCGATAAAGGGCCCCAAGAACCGATCCGGCGACTGGCAGGCCTCGTTGACGCTGATCACCCGGGTGGGGTGGACGACGTTTCCGCGCACGTCGCGGGGCCCTAGCACCGACAGCACCGCGCCCACTCCGCCGCCCGTGCAGAACGGCCGCGACCCAGCCTCTTTTCCCAGCCCCTCCTGCCTGGCCACTGCGGCGCTACGCGAGCAAACCTGGGTCAGCAGACTCGGCCGGAAGCCCGCATCCGAGGGCGACTTCCCGGCCGCCAGTTGCGCCGGGTCGGCGGGCGTGTCGATGATGCTTTCCGGCCCGAGATTGCTCGCGCCCGAAGCCAACGGATCATAACCGTCGCCGGCGGCCGACGGGCGGCCTTGGAAATACTGCGGTAGCGGATTGCCGCTGGAGTCGGTGAACAGCTGGCCGATCAACCGGCTGGCTACCGGCTTGCCGTTGACACTGATAATCGACCCCTCGGCCTTGTCGTGCAGGCCCGGAACCTGAGCGATCAGCCAGATCAACAATGGGTAGGCGAGACCGGTGACCACGGTCAACACCAGCAGCGCGCGCAATGCCGCCCAATGGATACGGACGAAATGGGAGAAGGTCATATCAGGACATCCCGGGGACGAATTGGACGATCAGGTCGATGAGCTTGATCCCGATGAACGGCGCGATGATGCCGCCGAGCCCGTAGAGATACAGGTTGCGGCTCAACAGTTTCGACGCGCTGCTGGGCGTGTAGTGGACACCGCGCAATGACAGTGGGATCAGCATGACGATGATGACGGCGTTGAAGATCACCGCCGAGAGGATCGCTGACTGCGGGCTGTGTAGCCGCATCACATTGAGCAGATCCAGGCCGGGGAACAGGGTGACGAACATGGCCGGGATGATCGCGAAGTACTTGGCGATGTCGTTGGCGATCGAAAAGGTGGTCAACGCGCCGCGGGTGATCAGCAGCTGCTTGCCGATCTCCACGATCTCGATGAGCTTGGTGGGGTCGGAGTCGAGATCGACCATGTTGCCGGCCTCTTTGGCGGCCGAGGTACCGGTGTTCATCGCCACACCCACGTCGGCCTGAGCCAACGCCGGCGCGTCGTTGGTGCCGTCACCGGTCATCGCGACTAGCCTGCCACCTTGTTGTTCACGCGTGATCAGCGCGAGCTTGTCCTCAGGCGTGGCTTCGGCGAGGAAGTCGTCGACACCGGCTTCGTCGGCAATAGCCTTGGCCGTCAACGGGTTGTCGCCGGTGATCATCACTGTCCGGATGCCCATGCGGCGCATCTCGTCGAACCGCTCCCGTATGCCCTGCTTGACGACGTCCTTGAGGTGAATGACACCGAGCACTCTTGCATTTTTTTCGGCCGCACCATTGCGGGTCTCCCCGACGACCAGCGGGGTGCCGCCGCCGGCGGAGATGCCGTCGACGATCATGCCGAGCTGGCCGGGAACGTTACCGCCTTGTCCGCGTACCCAATCCGCCACCGAATTGGCCGCGCCTTTGCGCAACTGGTGTCCGTCGACCCCATCGAGATTGACACCCGACATCCGGGTCGCGGCGGAAAACGCCACCCATTCGGCGTGTGCGAGTTCGCCCGGTGTGCGGGCGCGCAATCCGAAATGTTCTTTGGCGAACACGACAACCGAGCGTCCTTCGGGGGTTTCGTCGGCAAGGCTGGACAGCTGCGCGGCGTCGGCCAGCTGTGCTGCCGACACTCCGTCGACGGGGATAAAGGCAGCGGCCTGGCGGTTCCCCAAGGTGATCGTGCCCGTCTTGTCCAGCAGCAGCGTGTTGACGTCGCCGGCGGCTTCCACCGCGCGCCCGGACATGGCAAGCACGTTGCGCTGCACCAGCCGATCCATGCCCGCGATGCCGATGGCCGACAGCAGCGCGCCGATCGTCGTCGGGATCAGGCACACTAACAACGACACCATCACAATTCCGGTGACACCATGTGCCTCGAGCGCGTGGGTGTCTGGGACGCCCGGATTGTTGGACTTGGAGTAGATCGCCAGCGGCTGCAGCGTTGCGACGGCGAAGACGAAGATGATCGTCAACCCGGCCAGCAGGATATTGAGCGCGATTTCGTTGGGGGTCTTCTGCCGGTTAGCGCCCTCGACGAGGGCGATCATCCGGTCAATGAAGCTTTGCCCCGGCTTTTGGGTGATTGTCACGATGATTCGGTCGCTCAGCACCGTGGTACCGCCGGTGACCGCCGAGCGGTCACCGCCGGACTCCCGGATTACCGGCGCAGACTCGCCCGTGATCGCCGATTCATCTACTGAGGCAATGCCTTCCAGCACGTCGCCGTCGCCTGGTATGACCTGCCCGGCCTCCACCACGACGATGTCGCCCTGTTGCAGCAACGGCGCGGCAACGTCTTCTTCCACCAGCGGCGCGCCCGGGCGCCAATCCTTGAGTCGCCGGGCCATGGTCTGAGTTTTGGCGCTGCGCAACGTCTCCGCCTGGGCCTTGCCGCGGCCTTCGGCCACCGCCTCGGCAAGGTTGGCAAACAGCACCGTCAGCCACAGCCAGACCACGATCAGCCATGCGAACCAGGTCGGGTCGATGAATGCCAGGACCGTGGCCCACGCGGCGCCGACTTCGACGACGAACATCACCGGGTTGCGCCACAGGGTGCGCGGGTCGAGTTTGCTCAGCGCCTGCGGCGTCGACGTGTACAGCAGCTTCGGATCCAGCGAGCCGCCCCGCACGGTGCGCCCGGTCATCGGTGAATTCCTTCAGCGAGTGGGCCCAGCGCCAGCATGGGCAAAAAAGTCAGGGCCACCAGAATCAGCGTGACGCCGGTGACCATCCCGACAAACAGGGGTCGATGCGTAGGCAGGGTGCCCACCGATGCCGGCGTTGCGCCCTGCTTGGCCAGCGAGCCGGCTAGGGCCAGCACGAGGATTATTGGCAAGAATCTGCCGAAGACCATTGCCAGCCCGAGTGCAGTGTTGTACCAGTCGGTGTTGGCGCTGAGTCCGGCGAAGGCCGAGCCGTTGTTGTTGGCCGCGGAGCTGAACGCGTACAGCACCTCCGACAGCCCGTGCGGGCCGGTGTTCAACATGCCGGCACGTTCGCCCGGCAGCGCCATCGCGACCGCGGTGCCGGTCAGCGCGATCAACGGGGTAACCAGGAAATAGCTTGCCGCCAACTTGATTTCGCGGGGGTTGATCTTCTTGCCGAGATATTCTGGTGTGCGCCCGACCATGAGCCCCGCGACGAAAACCGTAATCACGGCAAGGATCAGCATGCCGTACAGGCCGGAGCCGGCGCCGCCCGGGGCGACTTCGCCGAGCTGCATGTTGAACATCGTCATCATCCCGCCCAGGCTGGTGTAGGAGTCGTGGGACGAATCGATGGCGCCGGTGGAGGTCAGCGTCGTCGCACCGGCGAACACCGCCGAGTCAGCAATGCCGAACCGCTGCTCCACACCTTCGGCGGCCGCCCCCGCGGCGGTGGGCACTGTGCCGTGATGCTGCAGCTGCAACCACAGCATGAACGTCATGCTGATCGCAAACAGCGTCGCCATCACCGACGCGATCGCATAACCCTGTTTGGTGTTACCCACCATGCGCCCGAACGTTCGCGGTAGCGAAAACGGGATCACCAGCAACAGGAAGATCTGCAGCCAGTTAGTCCACGCTGTCGGATTCTCAAACGGGTGCGCGGAGTTGGCGTTGTAGAACCCGCCGCCGTTGGTGCCCAGGTCCTTGATGACTTCCTGGCTAGCCACCGGGCCGCCGGGGATCGTCTGTTGGGCTCCGCTCAAGGTGCTGACAACCTGGTCGTGGGGGTGAAAGTTCTGGATCGCACCCCCTGCGACGAGCAGAATCGCGGCCGCGATAGCGATAGGAAGCAAGATACGCACCGTGCCGCGCACCAGATCTATCCAAAAGTTGCCCAGATCGCTGGTGTGTGTGCGGGCCAACCCGCGCAGCAAGGCGATCGCCACCGCCATGCCGACGGCCGCCGAGACGAAATTTTGCACCGCCAAGCCGGCCATCTGCACCAGATGCCCCTGGGTTGATTCGCCGGAGTAGGCCTGCCAGTTGGTATTGGTGACGAAGCTGATCGCGGTGTTCCATGCCAGCGCAGGGGTCATGCTGGTGGCCGGATCATGCAGATGCAGCGGCAACTTGTCCTGCACGAGTTGGAACGCGAAAAGAAACAGGATGCCGACGGACGAAAAGGCCAAGACGCTGCGGGCGTAGGCGGCCCAGGTCTGTTCCGAGCGTGCGTCGACACCGATGACCCGATAGAGCACCGACTCGATGCGCAGGTCCTTCGCTGACGTATACACCCGATACATGTAGTCGCCGAAGGGCACATGCACCGCGGCCAGCGCCACGACGAGAACGGCAAGAAAGAGCGCCCCCGCGGTTGTTGTGCTCACTAAAACCTCTCTGGGAACAGCAGTGCGGCGACGAGGAATAACGCGAGCAGCATCGCCAGTGCCATGCCGATGACGTTTTGGTAGCTCACAACCGCTCGACCAATCTCTGCATCAGGCCGAGCAACGCGAACACCGCTGCCGTCAGCGCAATGTATGCCAACACGCCCATATGGTCTCCGTTTCGCATCAGCTTGAAAATAGACTGGGCCGCCGGGCGCGGGCAATTGGCTGACACTTCCCTAACGACCTCGGTAGTCACGTTAACGGTTTCTTGACGGGTGCGCTGCGACCTCCGGCGCCGTACCCGTGCCTTCAATTGTGAACCGCGACAAGGATAATCAACAGACGCTGCGTCGCCGCACCCGGTACCGGTCCGGGAATTAAGGTCACGTAAATGTTGATGCTGGAATCCAAAGGATACTGTCGGATCGATATGCGGTGGACTTGACGCAAAGCTGGTGGTGTCTGATCACGTGTTATATCACTTGGGCAGGGTCGGCAGCCGGCCGTTGAATCATTGGCAGCCGCACCCGGAAGACGGTCCGGCCATCGGCGGACTCGGCTGTCACCGAGCCGTGATGCGCCTTGACAATGGAGTTGACAATGGCCAGTCCCAGTCCGTGGCCGGCTCCGCCGGAGCGCGACGTGTTGGCGCGTACGAAGCGGTCGAACAGGTGGGGCAACACATCTGGATCGATGTCCGGTCCGTCGTTGGCAACCGTCAATTCGACGTATGGCCCGTCGGGGCCGCTGGGATGGGTGGTGATCCCGGTGGTCACCGTGACGTCGGGTGGCGTGTGGACCCAGGCATTGGTGAGCAGGTTGCTGAGGAGCTGGTGCAGGCGCGCGTGATCGCCGTTGACCCACACCGGTTCGTCGGGCAGGTTCTTGACCCAATGGTGGGTCGGCGCCGCCACTGCCGCGTCGTTTACGGCGTTCATCACCAAGTCGGTCAAGTCCAGGTCCTCGGTTTCGAGGTCTTCCCCTTCTCCCAGGCGGGACAGCAGCAGCAATTCGTCGACCAGTGACGCCATCCGCCGTGCCTCGGACTCGATGCGGGCCAGGGCGTATTCGGTGGTGGGAGGCAAGGCGGAACTGTCCTGACGTGTCAGTTCGGCATAGCCTTGGATGGCAGCGAGCGGGGTCCGCAGCTCGTGGCTGGCGTCGGTGATGAATTGCCGCATCCGCAGATCTGATTCGACGCGATGCGCAAGTGCGCTATCCACGTTGTCCAGCAACCGATTCAACGTGAGCCCGACGATCCCGACTTCGTTGTCCGGGTCAGTGTCTTCGGGCCTAACTCGCACGCCGATCTGATGGTCGTCGCCAGCAAGCGGCATCGCGGCGACGGTCGCGGCAGTCGCCGCGACCCGGCGCAGCGGGCGGAGGGCGTAGCCCACCACCCAGACCGTGAGGGCTGCGGTGATCACCAGTGCCGCCGCCACCAGCACGGTGGTGGTGATCTGCTTGCGCGCGATGATCTGGTCGGCGATGCTCAGCGAAACCCCGACAATGAGCCGGTCGGATCCCGTGGCGCGGCTGTCGACCTGGTAAGCCCCTAGGCTGCCCAGCGTTTCAACCCGCGACGGGCTGTCGCTCCACTGCTGCGCTTCGATGGCGCGGATGACGTCGGGCGGCGCAGGCCGTGATTGGTCTTCGGAGAACACAGCCGAGGCGATGACGTGGCCATCGCGCAGCACCGCGATGAGGTTTCCCGGCGTCTGACCGGTGAACTCCAACAGCGCTTCAGACACCGGCAAATTGCCGGTATGAATTGAGGTATGTTCGCCGTTGCGGTATCGGGCGTATGCGTGACTGAACGCATGTATGGATTCGGCGACTTCCGCGTCGTTCATCGCGGTGACATACCCGCGCAGGCTCAGCACGGAAACGGCGCCCACGGCCACCAGCACTACCGTCACGACAGCCAATACGCCCAACAACAACTGCCAGCGCAATGAGCGGGGAAACCAGCGAGGGGTATTTCGGTCCCCAGTCACTCCATGCTCATTCCGCTGTTCGCAACATGTACCCAATCCCGCGAACGGTGTGAATCATCGGCTCGCGGTCGGCGTCGATCTTTTTCCTCAGGTACGAAATATAGAGATCGACAATGGAGGTGCGTCCAGCGAAGTCGTAGTTCCAGACCCGGTCGAGGATTTCGGTGCGGCTGAGGGCGCGGCGCGGATTGCGCATCAAGAATCGCAACAGCTCGAACTCGGTCGAGGAAAGCGAGATCGGGGTGCCGCTGCGAGTGACCTCCCGGCTGGCCGCGTCGAGTTTGAGGTCTCCCACTTTGAGCGATTCGTCGGCCGGCGGCGCCAGGTGACTGGAGCGGCGCAACAGTCCGCGCAGCCGGGCTACCAGTTCCTCGAGGCTGAACGGCTTGGTCATGTAATCGTCGGCGCCGGCGGTCAGACCGGTGACCCGGTCCATGACCGAATCACGTGCGGTGAGGAAGAGGGTGGGGATGTATGCGTCGGATTCGCGAACCCGTTGCAAGACTTGCAATCCATCCACATCGGGCAGCATGATGTCGAGCACGAGGACGTCAGGGCTGATCTTGTCGAACTTGGCGATGGCCTCGCGGCCGTTGTGGGCTATCTCGACGTCCCAGCCTTCATAATGCAGTGCCATCTTGACCAGGTTGGTCAGCGCGGGTTCGTCGTCGACCAGCAATACCCGGATCGGTGAACCGTCAGCGCGGTAGATGCGAGGCAGCTGCCCCAGAATCGCCTGGCGCGGACGTTGACTGCGCCCGTATCCGGTCATTGCCGTCATGCTCCTACATAATTTCAAGCACCTATGCAATCGTCACAAAGATCATACGAATCTCAAATGTCGTGGTGTGGACGGCGTTCGCTATAGGACGGCGTGGCCGCACACCAACGGGTGTGCGGCCACGCCGTTTGCAGTGGTATCAGGCCCAGCTGGAG
>NZ_VTZN01000003.1 GCF_008370645.1 Mycobacterium simiae | reverse complement strand
CAGCGCGGCAAACCCCGCGGTGCCCAGCGCGATGACACCGGCGCCCAAGGCCAGCGCGGCGAGAGCAGGGCGCCAGCCGAGCGCAAAGCCGATGGCGCCCAAGATGATTGCTTGCAAAAACACCACAGCGACCACCGCCAGAGACTTGCCGGCGATGATCCCCCAGACCGGCAGCGGGGTCGCGCCGAGCCGTTTCAGCGCTCCGTAGCGCCGGTCGAACGCAACCGCGATGGCCTGGCCAGTAAACGCGGTCGACACGATTGCCAACGCCATGATCACGGGCACGAAGGTGGCGGCGCGGTGCGGGCCGAACGAGCCCAGGGGCAGCAACGTGAGCCCGACCAACAGCGTGATCGGGATGAACATGGTCAACAACAGCTGCTCGCCGTTGCGCAATAGCAGCTTCAACTCCAACCCGAACTGTGCGGCCAGCATCCGGGTTACGGCATTGGGGCGCGGGTCCGGGGCAAAGGTGCCAGCGGGAAACAGGGTGCTGTCAGTCACGGTCGCAACCTCCTGCCGGTCAGATCCAAGAACACGTCCTCAAGGCTGCGTTGCTCGACGCGCATGTCGGTGGCCAGAACATCGATGCGGGCGCACCACGCGGTGATCGTCGCCATGACCTGAGGATTGACCGGACCTGCGACCAAGTAGTCGCCAGGCGTCACTTCGCGTGCCTGATAGTCCTCCGGCAGAGCCGACGTCAACAGGGACAGGTCAAGTCGCGGCGGTGCGGTGAACCGCAACTGGCCTTTGGCCCCAGTGCGCATCAGTTCGGCCGGTGTGCCCGCGGCCACCGTGACGCCATGGTCGATGATGACCAGACGATCCGCGAGTTCCTCGGCCTCTTTGAGTTGATGGGTGGTCAGCACCACCGTCACACCGTCGCGGCGCAGCGCATCGATCAACTCCCACACCAGCAGCCGGGCATGGGCATCCATCCCCGCCGTGGGCTCATCGAGAAACACCAGCTCGGGGCGGCCAACCAGGGCACAAGCCAGCGCCAGCCGTTGCTGCTGCCCGCCGGAGAGCCGACGATAGGTGGTCCGGGCGACGTCGGTGAGTCCCAGGGTGTCCAGGAGCCAGCGGGGATCCAGCGGGTGGGCCGCATAGGAGGCGACGAGGTCGAGCATTTCGCCGGCGCGTGCCGCCGGATAGCCGCCACCTCCCTGCAACATCACGCCGATACGGGGGCGCAACCGCGCGTTGTCGGCGAACGGGTCCAGCCCGAGCACCTCTATAGTGCCGTCGTCGGGGCGCACGAAGCCCTCGCACATCTCGACCGTCGTGGTCTTGCCGGCACCGTTGGGGCCCAATAGCGCCAACACTTGTGCGGCGTGCACGTCGAGATCAAGGGCGGAGACGGCGGTCAAGGACCCGTAGCGCTTGCTGACCCCGCGTAGCCGCACCACGATTTCTGGTGCTGGAAGTTTCACGTGGAGTCAGCGTAGGCGTCCGGTGCTGACGTCGACCGTCGGGGCTCTGGCACTGCCTGCGCTTCGCTGTTCTCGTCGGGCAGTCGCTGCCACGGCAACTGGTGGTATGTCAGCGCCATGAGCACTAACACAATGATCGCGCTGGCCAGCGTGGCATCAACGATCTGAAACAGCGCGAAGCGGTCGCCATTGGCGGTCGGCCCGAAGATGCCGACGATGAGCGTGGTGACGATGGTTGCCACCCGGAATCCGGTGCGGGTTGCCCAGGCGGCCATGGGAATGATGGCCCAGAGCAGGTACCACGGCTGCACGACGGGAAACAACAACACGGTGAGGCCCAGCGCGACGCCGAGGCCCCCGATAGGGTGCAGCCGGCCGCGGAACACGGCCAGCAGCAGCCAGCTGACCATCACCATGATGATCCCCACGCCCATGGCGCGGGTCAGCGACAAGATCGCGGTGGTGTGATCGCCCAGGCGCAGCAGGATGCCCACTTGCCCGGTGCCGAGCGCCAGCAGCGTCGGTGGTGACATCCAGCTGCGCACCACGTTGGCGGTACCGAGCGTATTGATCCAGCCGAACCCCAGCCCACTGGCCCAGCCGACGATCGCCATCACCGACACCGACAACGCCGCCATCCCGCCACCAGCCAGCAGCAGCGCCTTGATCGTGCCGCCGTAGCGATATGCCAGCGCCATCGTGATGAAGCCCAACGCCAACAGTGAGGGCAGTTTGACTTGCGATGACAGCGTGATCAACACCGAACCAGCTGCCAGCAACGCCAGCGGTTCCCAGTCCGCACCCGACCGCCAGGATCGTGGCGTGAGTCGTGTTGCATCGAGGCCACGCAGCGCGAACTCGGCGCCGGTCAGCATCAACCCGAGCATCAGTGCCTCGTTGTGGATGCCGGCGACCAGGTGCATGAAGAGCAGGGGATTGGCTGCGCCCAACCACAGCGCGCTGACCTCGGCGACTCCACAGCGCCGCGCCAGCCGCGGTGTCGCCCACACGATCATGGCCACGCCGATCAACACCACCAACCGGTGGCAGAGCACGGCGGCGACAATGTTCTCACCAGTCAGAGCCGAAATCCCGCGTCCCATCCACAAGAACAGCGGACCGTAGGGCGCCGGAGTCTCCCGCCACAGGCTGGGGACGGAGAGGGTGAATACGTGATCCAGGCCCAGACCGGACGCCGGCCCGACGCGGTAGGGGTCGAGTCCGTCACGTGAGATCTGGCTCTGGGCTAAATAGGAGTAGACGTCCTTGCTATACATCGGAGGCGCGATGAGCAGCGGAAGCATCCACAACACCAGCGTGCGGTCCAGCCCGCCGCGCGACATCCGCCGCTTGCCCAGCGCGAAGCGGCCGAGCATGAGCCAGGCCAGCGCCATCATGACGGCGCCCGTGGTCGTCATCGTCAAGGACACGGTCTGGATGCGGGACGGCAGATTGAGCAGCCGGACCCCGAAGGTAGGGTCCTGGACGACCGGCCTGGCCCCAGCGCCCAGGGCGCCGATGCCCATCAGGACGGTTCCAGTGGCGCCGAACAAGCGGGTACGCGCAAGTGCGGCCAGTTCGGCTGCGTTCAGCGGCGAGCCCACCGCCTGCTCGTCGCCATGCAGGCTGGCGATCGACGAGCTCAGCGAGTGGTGGCGGGCTGCCATCAGAGCAGCCTAGCCCCGGCGACGATGCGGGCCGCAGGATGCGGGCCGTTGAGGAGCGGGGCGATTGGGTCTAGCCCCGGCGACGATGCGGGCCGCAGGATGCGGGCCGTTGAGGAGCGGGGCGATCGAGCCGTTGTGGTGACGCTGGTCAGTTCGTCGGCGCCGAGATCGACGTTAGCGTCACGCCTTCTCGCGTTTTTCCGCGCTGGCGTCGATCTCGGCGCGTGTCGTTAGCAGGCCAGCGCTTACCAACCGACCCTCGACGAACTTGCGAGCGAGACTCACTTAGTGGCACGTCGCCGGCTGGACACGATGCCGGAATTACGACACACTTGTGTTGTGAAAATCCCAGTAGCCCCGGCGGCAGTATCGGACGGTCATACCCGTCGCGCCGTCGTGCACTTGCTGGTGGAGTCCGGATCGATCACCGCTAGCGAAATCGGCGACCGGCTAGGTTTGTCTGCCGCTGGAGTGCGACGTCATCTCGATGCACTTATCGACGCGGGCGACGCCGAGTCCATCGCAGCCGCGCCGTGGCAGCAGATGGGACGCGGACGGCCCGCCAAGCGATACCGGCTGACCGCTGCTGGCCGGGCCAAGCTTGACCACTCTTACGATGACCTGGCGTCGGCGGCCATGCGGCAACTGCGCGAAATCGGCGGTGACGGCGCAGTACGGACATTCGCCCGGCGACGTATCGATGCGATTCTGGCAGATGTTGCCGCAGCCGACGGTGCCGGTGACGCCGCGGTCGAGGCAGCCGCCGAGCGGATCGCCAACGCACTAACGAACGCCGGCTATGTCGCCACCACCGCTCGAGTGGGCGGACCGATCCACGGTGTGCAGATCTGCCAGCATCACTGCCCGGTGTCGCATGTAGCCGAGGAATTCCCAGAGTTGTGCGAAGAAGAGCAGCAGGCCATGGCCGAGGTGCTCGGAACCCACGTGCAGCGGTTGGCAACGATTGTCAACGGTGACTGCGCCTGCACCACCCACGTGCCCCTTACGCCGGCGCCCAGCCCGCGCCAACACCCGTCGAGTACCAAAGGAGCGTCCGCATGACACTTACGCCGGAGGCCATCAAGACCGTTGCTGCGCCGCTGACTCAGGAAGAGGCCATTGCCTCGCTGGGCCGGTACGGTTACGGCTGGGCCGACTCGGACGTCGCGGGCGCCAGCGCCCAGCGCGGGCTCTCCGAGGCAGTCGTCCGCGACATCTCGGCTAGGAAGAGTGAGCCTGAGTGGATGCTGCAGACCCGGCTGAAGGCACTGCGCATCTTCGAGCGCAAGCCTATGCCGCGCTGGGGCTCCAATCTGGACGGCATCGACTTCGACAACATCAAGTACTTCGTGCGTTCCACCGAGAAGCAGGCCGCGAGTTGGGACGATTTGCCGGAGGACATCCGGAATACCTATGACAAACTAGGAATTCCCGAAGCAGAGAAACAAAGGCTCGTTGCTGGCGTAGCCGCACAATACGAGAGCGAAGTTGTTTACCACCAGATCAGAGAGGATCTAGAGGCTCAAGGGGTCATCTTCCTTGACACCGACACAGGTTTACGAGAACACCCTGAGCTTTTCCGACAGTATTTCGGAACAGTGATTCCAGCTGGCGACAACAAATTTTCTGCGCTGAATACCGCGGTCTGGAGTGGCGGATCTTTTATTTATGTCCCGCCGGGCGTACACGTGGACATCCCGCTGCAGGCCTACTTCCGGATCAATACCGAGAATATGGGCCAGTTCGAGCGGACGCTCATCATCGTCGACGAGAACGCTTACATTCACTACGTAGAGGGTTGCACCGCGCCCATTTACAGTTCGGACTCGCTGCACTCGGCAGTGGTGGAGATCATCGTCAAGCCTGGGGGTCGTTGCCGTTACACCACGATCCAGAACTGGTCCAACAACGTCTACAACCTGGTCACCAAGCGAGCCCGCGCCGAAGCCGGCGCCACCATGGAGTGGATCGACGGCAACATCGGTTCCAAGGTGACCATGAAATACCCGGCGGTCTGGATGACCGGCGAGCACGCCAAGGGTGAAGTGCTGTCGGTGGCGTTCGCCGGCGAGGGCCAGCACCAGGACGCCGGCGCCAAGATGCTGCACCTGGCCCCGAATACGTCGAGCAACATCGTGTCCAAGTCGGTGGCACGCGGCGGGGGCCGCACCTCCTACCGCGGCCTGGTGCAAGTAAACAAGGGCGCGCACGGATCACGCTCCAGCGTCAAATGCGATGCGCTGCTGGTCGATACGATCAGCCGCAGCGACACCTACCCCTACGTCGACATCCGCGAAGACGACGTCACGATGGGCCACGAGGCCACCGTGTCCAAGGTCAGCGAAAACCAGCTGTTCTACCTGATGAGCCGCGGGTTAACCGAGGACGAGGCGATGGCGATGGTGGTACGCGGCTTCGTGGAGCCCATCGCTAAGGAATTGCCGATGGAGTACGCGCTCGAGCTCAACCGGCTGATCGAGCTGCAGATGGAGGGCGCGGTCGGATGACTTCCGCCCCTCTGCACGCGCTGAACAAGGGAGAGCTGTTCGCCTCCTTCGACGTTGACGCGTTCGAAATTCCGCACGGCCGCGACGAGATCTGGCGATTCACTCCGCTGAAGCGGTTGCGCGGCCTGCACGACGGGTCAGCGCCAGCCACCGGTAGCGCAAAGATCGATGTCGACGAGCGGCCCGGGGTAGGAGTGGAAACGGTGCGCCGCGGCGACCAGCGGCTCGGGCAGGGCGGCGTCCCGGCTGACCGCGTTGCGGCGCAGGCATTTTCGTCGTTCAATTCGGCGACGCTGGTCAGCGTCGCGCGTGACACGCAGGTCGCTGAGCCGGTGAACATCACGATCACCGGTCCGGGTGCAGGTGCGGTAGCCTACGGACATCTGCAGATCCGCGTTGAAGAACTCGGCGAGGCCGTCGTAGTCATCGACCACCGCGGCAGCGGAATCTATGCCGACAACCTGGAGTTCGTCGTCGAGGACGCGGCGCGGCTCACCGTCGTGTGGATCGCGGACTGGGCCGACGACACCGTTCATGTCAGCGCGCACCACGCCCGGCTCGGTAAGGACGCGGTGCTGCGGCACGTCGCCGTCACGCTGGGCGGCGAGGTGGTGCGGATGGCTGCCACCGTGCGGTTCTGCGCACCCGGGGGAGACGCCGAACTGCTGGGCTTGTACTTCGCCGACGATGGCCAGCACCTGGAATCGCGGCTGCTGGTCGACCACGCGTACCCCCACTGTACGTCGAACGTGCTGTACAAGGGTGCGCTGCAAGGAGATCCGGCGTCGTCGCGGCCCGACGCGCACACTGTCTGGGTGGGCGACGTCCTGATCCGCGCCGCGGCCACCGGCACCGACACGTTCGAGGTGAACCGCAACCTGGTGCTCACCGACGGAGCCCGCGCCGACTCGGTGCCCAATCTCGAGATCGAGACCGGCGAGATCGCCGGTGCCGGACATGCCAGCGCCACTGGACGATTCGACGACGAGCAGTTGTTCTATCTTTGTTCCCGCGGTATCCCCGAAGAGCAGGCTCGTCGGCTGGTGGTCCGTGGGTTTTTCGGCGAGATCATCTCCAAGATCGCGGTACCCGAGGTACGGGACCGCCTGACCGCAGCCATTGAACACGAACTAGAAATAACCGAAAAGACGGAAAACAAAGTAGCCTCATGACAACTCTGGAAATCAAAGACCTGCATGTCAGCGTGGATAACCCCAACGCCGCCGACGAAGAGCGCGAGATTCTCATTCTCAAGGGCGTTGACCTGACCGTGAAATCCGGTGAGACCCACGCGTTGATGGGCCCCAACGGCTCCGGGAAGTCCACGCTGTCCTACGCCATCGCGGGTCACCCCAAATACACGGTGACATCAGGATCCATCACCCTGGACGGCGCCGACGTGCTGGCGATGAGCGTGGACGAGCGTGCCCGGGCCGGACTGTTTTTGGCCATGCAGTATCCCGTCGAGGTGCCCGGCGTCTCGGTGTCAAACTTCCTGCGCTCGGCGGCGACCGCCATCCGCGGCGAGGCGCCCAAGCTGCGGCACTGGGTAAAAGAGGTCAAGGCCGCTATGTCTGCACTCGACATCGACCCGTCCTTCGCCGAGCGCAACGTCAACGAGGGTTTCTCCGGTGGGGAGAAGAAGCGTCACGAGATTCTGCAACTAGAGCTGCTCAAACCGAAGATCGCCATACTCGATGAAACCGACTCAGGCCTAGATGTCGACGCGTTGCGGGTAGTCAGCGAAGGCGTGAACCGCTATGCGCAAGCCGAGCACGCTGGCATCCTGTTGATCACGCACTACACCCGGATCCTGCGCTACATTCATCCGCAGTTTGTGCACGTCTTCGTCGCTGGCCGCATCGTCGAATCCGGTGGACCCGAGCTGGCAGACGAACTCGAGCAAAGTGGTTACGTGCGATTCACCCAAACAGCGACCGCCGGGGCCTAGCCATGACGACCTCGGTCAGGCCGCTGGATCTGGTCGCGATCCGTGCTGATTTCCCTATCCTTCAGCGGGTGATGCGCGGCGGAAACCAGTTGGCGTATCTGGATTCCGGGGCAACGTCACAGCGCCCACTGCAAGTGCTCGAAGCCGAACGCGAGTTTCTCGTCACGTCCAATGGCGGGGTGCATCGGGGCGCGCACCAGCTGATGGAGGAGGCCACCGATGCCTACGAGCAAGGCCGAGCCGACGTCGCTACCTTCGTCGGCGCCGACACCGACGAGCTGGTGTTCACCAAGAACGCCACCGAGTCGCTCAACCTGGTGTCGTATGTCCTGGGCGACAACCGCTTCGAGCGCGCCATCGGGCCTGGCCACGTCATCGTCACCACCGAGCTCGAACACCACGCCAACCTGGTCCCGTGGCAGGAGCTGGCCCGGCGCACTGGGGCTAGCTTGCGCTGGTACGGGGTCACCGACGATGGTCGGCTTGACCTGGACTCGCTGCAGCTTGATGGGCGGGTCAAAGTCGTTGCGTTCAGCCATCACTCCAATGTGACCGGCACGCTGGCGCCGGTAACTGAACTAGTTTCCCGCGCCCGCGACGTGGGCGCGCTGACCGTGCTGGACGCCTGCCAGTCGGTGCCGCACCAGCCGGTTGATTTGCATGCGCTCGACGTCGACTTTGCCGCGTTCTCCGGGCATAAGATGTTGGGACCCAATGGCATCGGCGTGCTCTATGGTCGTAGGGAGCTGCTGCTGGCGCTACCACCGTTTCTCACCGGCGGTTCGATGATCGAGACCGTGACGATGGCCGAGTCCACCTATGCACCGGCGCCACAGCGCTTCGAGGCCGGCACCCCGATGACCTCTCAGGTAGTCGGGCTGGGCGCCGCGGCACGGTATCTGGGTGCGATAGGCATGGATGCCGTCGACGCCCACGAGCGTGAACTGGTCGCGGCCACCATCGCGGGCCTGTCCCGGATTGACGGCGTGCGCATCATCGGACCCGCATCGATGGAAAACCGTGGGTCGCCAGTCGCATTCGTGGTCAACGGCGTGCACGCCCACGACGTCGGTCAGATTCTCGACGATGAGGGTGTGGCCGTGCGAGTCGGACACCACTGCGCGATGCCACTGCACCGCAGATTCGGCATAGCCGCCACCGCGCGGGCATCGTTTGCGGTATACAACACACTCGACGAAGTCGACCGACTGTTGGCAGGCGTGCGACGGTCGCTGAAATTCTTTGGAAGAAACTGACATTGCGACTCGAGCAAATGTATCAGGACGTGATCCTGGATCATTACAAGCACCCGCAGCACCGTGGGCTGCGTGAGCCGTTCGGCGCGGAGGTTTTCCACGTCAACCCGGTCTGCGGCGACGAGGTCACCCTGCGGGTCGCCTTGTCCGACGACGGCGCGACCGTTGCCGACGTTTCCTATGACGGACAGGGCTGCTCCATCAGCCAAGCATCCACGTCGGTGCTCACCCAGCAGGTGATCGGTAAGAGCGTGTCAGAGGCGCTCAAGACGATCGGCGCGTTCAGTGAAATGGTGTCCTCGCGCGGAGCTGTGCAGGGCGACGAGGATGTCTTGGGCGACGGAGTGGCGTTCGCCGGGGTCGCGAAGTACCCGGCTCGGGTCAAGTGTGCGTTGCTCGGCTGGATGGCACTGAAAGACGCGCTGGCTCGGGCCAGCGTGTCCGTGAAGGAGGTCAGGGATGGATGACACCACTACTCGCGATGAAGAATTTCTCGCCGATGTCGAGGAGGCCATGCGTGACGTCGTAGACCCGGAGCTGGGAATCAATGTCGTCGACCTGGGGCTGGTGTACGGGCTGAACGTGGAGGACAGCGCAGACGGCACGGTCGCGGTGATCGACATGACCTTGACGTCGGCGGCCTGCCCGCTGACCGACGTCATCGAAGATCAGTCGCGCAGCGCATTGGTCGGCAGCGGCCTGGTCGACGAGATACGGATCAACTGGGTGTGGAACCCGCCGTGGGGCCCGGACAAGATCACCGACGACGGGCGCGAACAACTGCGCGCGCTCGGCTTCACCGTCTGACGCGACTAGCCGGTAAAGCTAGCTCGCGGCGCCCCCATGCCGGGGTCAATTTGATGTGGACCAGACGCTGACGGGGTGATGGGAAAATCAAAGATCGCTGTCGGGATGTACACAGTGGCACACGAATTCGGAATGTCAACCACTCCCGACAGACGGCCCTCGATAGGGGCTGAGCCAAGCAGCAGGTAACCCTGCTCCGGGCTATAGCCGAATTTCGTCAGGTAGTCGATCGCATGCAGGCAGGCGCGCTGGTAGGCGAGATCAGAGTCAAGGTACTTCTGTTCGCCGTCCAACGTCACGGACGTGCCCGAGAAGGCTATCCATTCCGCATACTGGGGGTCCGTGTTGCCCGGCACGAAGATAGCGTTCTCGTAGACGCCGTAGGTGTCCATCCCGCCCTTGATCACGTCGACATGCAGGTCGATAAATCCGCCCATTTCAATGGCTCCGCAGAAGGTGATCTCGCCGTCGCCTTGGGAGAAGTGCAGGTCGCCGAACGAGAGGTTGGCGCCGGGCACGAAGACCGGATAGAAAACCCGAGTACCGCGGGTGAGGTTCTTGATGTCCTGGTTGCCGCCGTTCTCTCGGGGCGGCGCGGTGCGCGCCGCCTCGGTGGCGACCCGGGTGAAGTCGTCGCCGGTCAGCGCACCAAGAATGGCGTCCTGCGGTTCCGGCGGCAGCGCCAGGGGTGGCACCCGGTCCGGATCCGTCGCGATGAGCGCGCCCTCGCGCCTGTTCCATTTCGCCAGCAGCTGCGCAGACGGGGCCGTTCCCATCAGCCCGGGATGCACAATGCCGGTGTAACTAACCCCCGGAACGTGTCGCGAGGTGGCGCGTTGCCCGGCGAAATCCCAGATCGCCTTGTACGCGTCGGGAAATTGATCGGTGAGAAATCCCCCACCGTTGCGCTTGGCGAAGATTCCTGTATAGCCCCAGCCCTGTCCGGCGAGCGGGCCCGAGTCCTCCTGGGGAATGGGGCCGACGTCAAGAATGTCGACGACGAGCAGGTCGCCCGGTTCGGCCCCTTCGATCGCGAACGGACCGGACAGGCAATGCACACCTTTGAGTGGAGCGTGCAGGATGTCGTCGGCTGAATCGTCATTGTGTATGGCCCCGTCGAACCACTCCCGGCAGTGCGCGCGGAATGTGGAGTCGCGTTTAACCGTAACGGCCGCCGGGATGTCGGGATGCCACCGATTGTGGCCGATGATCTGTTGCTCACTGAATTTCCTGGCCGAATCCAACGGGAACAGCAATTCAGGCATGTTGCACTCTCTGCACACGACGACCCTGGCAGCCGAACTTGGCCAGCAACTGTGACGGCGCTGATGATCTTCTGCCAGCTGGCTCAACGGACACTCGCATCCGGCGGCACGATTTATAGTCGCCGGCATGCCGACGTATGTGTTTCGCTGCACGCAAGGCTGCGCGAATTTCACCGAACGCCATCCCATGAACGCAATCCCCGACAGCGCCGAATGTCCGCAGTGCTCTCATGCAGCCAGGAGAATTCCCGCGACACCCATGGTCGGTGTTGGCCGCAGCGTCGCAATGCGACTCCATGACCGCACCCGCGCCACCGCCGACGCACCTGACGTAGTCACCAGGCTGCCCGCCGCGCAACGTACGAGATCGGCAGTGACTAGAAACCCGCTACACCGCAGACTGCCTCGGGCATGAGGTTCTCATAAGGCTGAGAACCCGGTCAGAAGGCGTCTTCGGAGATGCGCATGATCTCGTCGTCGACAGACTCGAGAACGGTGCGCACCCCGGACAGCTTCGGCAGCATGTTCTTGGCGAAAAACGCCGCAACTGCGACCTTGCCCTGATAGAACATCTCATCGTCCCGGGACGGGCCGTTAGCCAACGCCGCATGCGCGACACCAGCCTGCACCAATAACCGCCAGCCGATGAGCAAGTCGCCGACGGCGAGCAAGTACCGCACCGACGCGAGGCCAACTTTGTAGATGTCGGTCGGGTGTTGCGCGGCCGACATCAGGTAGGTGGTCAGCGTACCCGTCATGGCAGTGACGTCGTCCAGCGCGGTCTGTAGCAGCGCGGCTTGGGGTTTCAGCGATGGCTCGATGTCGTCGATGGTCAGCGTTATCTGGGCCGTCACGAACTGCAGAGCCTTACCGTGATCGCGCACGATCTTGCGGAAGAAGAAATCCAACGCCTGGATGGCGGTGGTGCCCTCATACAGCGAATCGATCTTCGCGTCGCGGATGTACTGCTCGACGGGATAGTCGGTCAAAAAGCCGGAGCCGCCTAGGGTCTGCAGTGATTCAGTCAGCACTTCGTAGGCGCGTTCGGAGCCAACACCTTTGACGACGGGCAGCAGCAGATCGTCGACGCGGTGCGCCATCTCCGCGTCTGCGCCGGAAACCCGTTGTGCCACAGCCGCATCCTGGTGCGCGGCGGCATAAAAGTAGAGCGCCCGCAGCCCTTCGGCGTAGGCCTTCTGGGTCATCAGGCTGCGGCGCACATCGGGGTGGCGCATGATCGTCACCCGGGGGGCGGCTTTGTCGGTCATCTGGGTCAGATCCGCGCCCTGCACTCGCTCCTTGGCGTAGGCAAGGGCGTTGAGATAACCGGTGGACAGGGTGCCGGCGGACTTGACGCCGATTGTCATGCGGGCGTGCTCGATGATGGTGAACATCTGCGCGATCCCGTTATGCACGCCACCAACCAGGTAACCGACCGCGGGCACGTCGGTGGCGCCAAACGTCAACTCGCAGGTGGGGGAGGACTTCAGCCCCATCTTGTGCTCCAGGCCGGTGGCGAAAACGCCGTTGCGGGGACCGAGTTCGCCAGTGTCGGGATCGAAGAGGTAGTTGGGGACGTAGAACAGGCTCAAACCCTTAGTACCTGGACCGGCGCGCTCCGGCCGAGCCAGCACCAGATGAAAGATGTTCTCGGCCGTATCGCCCACGTCCCCGCCGGAAATGAACCGCTTCACGCCCTCGATGTGCCAGGTCCCGTCGGGCTGTTCGACGGCTTTGGCGCGGGCCGCACCCACATCCGAACCCGCGTCGGGCTCGGTGAGCACCATGGTGGCCTGCCAGCCTCGCTCCACGCCCATCGCCGCCCAGCGGCGCTGCTGCTCGTTGCCCTCGACATAGAGAGCATTCGCCATGATCGGGCCCATATTAAAGAAGGACGCGGCCGGGTTGGCGCAGAAGATCAGTTCGTTAACGGCCCACGTCAGCGGCGGCGGCGCGGCCATGCCACCGATCTCCTCGGCCAGTCCCAGGCGCCACCACTCGGCGTCTTTGATCGCCTGCACCGTCTTGACCAGCTCGGGCGACACGCTGATGGAGTGCGTGGCCGGGTCGAACACGGGCGGGTTGCGGTCCGCGTGGGCGAAAGTCTCAGCGACGGGCCCCTCGGCCAGGCGAGCTGCTTCGGCCAGGATGGTGCGTACCGTGTCGGCGTCGAGTTCGCTGTAGTGCCCGGTGCCGAGGACGGCGCCCACGTCAAGAACCTCGAAGAGGTTGAACTCGAGATCGCGGACGTTGGCGATGTAGTGGCCCAATGCGGTTCCCTTCACTCCGGCTGCTCAGTCCTCAGTCTGTCGGAGGTAGGAAAACGTACGCAACCGTAACCAGGGCCGTTACCCGTTGGCGCCGTCTTGGCCGAACAGCAGCCCACGCTTGCCGCCGATGCCGTCGGTGCCGACGTTGGCGCTGCCGCCGTTGCCGCCGTTGCCGATCAGCAGCGCATTGCCGCCGTTGCCGCCGTTGCCGGTCGCCGTCCCGCCAGCGCCGCCGGCCCCGCCGTTGCCAATCAACCCGGCCTGGCCGCCGATCCCACCGTTGCTGGTCGTTCCGCCGCCGCCGCCGTGACCGCCGTTGCCCAACAAGAACCCGGCCTGGCCGCCATTCCCGCCGTTTCCGAAGGACAGGGAATCCCCGCCGGTGCCGCCGTCGCCCAGCAAAAAGGCTCGACCACCGCCACCGCCGCCGGCAAAGGCAGCGCCGCCGGCGCCACCGTTGCCGTACAGTAGTCCGCCGTTGCCGCCGACGCCGCCGATCCCTCCGGGGGCGCCGCCACCGCCGGCGCCGCCCGCGCCGAGCAGGAAGGCAGAGCCGCCTCCGCCTCCGATGCTGCCGACGCCGCCGACGCCGCCATTGCCGAGCAGCCACCCGCCAGCGCCACCGTTGCCGCCGACTGCGCCCACCCCGCCCGCGCCGCCGGCCCCTCCGTTACCGAGCAGGCCTGCCGAGCCGCCGCGGCCGCCGGCCTGCGCAGCCCCACCGGCGCCGCCGTTTCCGCCGTTGCCGAACAAGATTCCGCCGTCCTCGCCAGCCTGGCCGGGCCCACCGTTGTTACCGTCACCGATCAGGGGGCGCCCCAGCAGCAGCCGGGCGGGTGCGTTGATCGCGTCGAGCAGCGGCTGCAAGGGGCCGGCGGCGGCGGCCTCCGCTCCGGCGTACGCCTGCGCGCCGCCAAGCAAGGTCTGCACGAACTGCGCATGAAACGCCTCCGTCTGGGCGCTGAGCGCTTGATAGTTCTGGCCCTGCGCGCCGAAGAATGCGGCGACGGCGGCCGACACCTGATCGGCGCCCGCGGCCGCCACAGCAGTGGTCTGGGCCGCCGCCGCCTTGTTAGCTGCGTCGATCATTGACCCGATGCGCGCTAGATTTCCGGCCGCTCCCGACACCATCTCCGTATTGGCCACCACGAACGACATTCCGCACCTCCACTGGAGCGTTAGCGACGGATGAATCTTATCGCGATTCGGCAGTAATGCTCAGCCCAATTTTGAACCTATTTTCGTGACGAATTTGCGTGTGTGCGGGCAGGATTTGACGACGGTCAATCGCACGTCGACTGCGTCGGCGAGGACCAGCTTGGCGTGGCTTGCCTTGTGCCAGTGACCGATTCAATCGCATACCGCAACACAATCGAGATATTGGGCGATCGCTGTGTCCCTACACTCGGTTCATCCTGACCCACTCCCACCACTCTTGTGAGGCCGCCGGAATGACCTTGACCGCTGCTGAAGCGACTACCTACGAGGTTTCTTTCGACCCCATCTCACGCACAATCGCGCGACCATCGGGTTGGCGGGGCGGGCTGTGGTCGGTGGCGTCGGTACGTTGGGCGGCCATTGCGTTGGCGTTGTTTCTGGCGGGGCTGGCCGCTCAGCTCAACAATGCTCCGCACGCCGTGTGGTGGACGCTGTATCTGGCCTGCTATCTCGCCGGTGGTTGGGGTTCGGCATGGGCAGGCGCTCAGGCGTTGCGCAATAAGGCACTTGATGTCGATTTGTTAATGATCGTGGCGGCGATAGGAGCGGTGGCAATCGGGCAGATCTTCGACGGTGCGCTGCTGATCGTGATCTTTGCGACGTCGGGGGCGCTCGACGATGTCGCCACCAAGCGAACCGCCGACTCGGTTGAGGGCCTGCTGGACCTGGCGCCGGAGCAGGCCGTGGTGGTCGACGGCGACGGCAACGAGCGAACGGTGCCAGCGGGCGAGCTAGCCATTGGGGACCGGCTAGTGGTTCGGCCGGGGGAGCGGATACCTGCCGACGGCGCCATCTTGTCCGGAGCCTCCGAGGTCGACCAATGCTCCATTACCGGTGAGTCCATTCCGGTAGCCAAGCACCGCGGCGACGAGGTGTTCGCCGGTACGGTTAATGGGTCGGGGGTATTGCAGCTGCTGGTCACCCGCGATCCGTCACAGACAGTCGTGGCCCGTATCGTCGAGCTGGTGGCCGAGGCGTCGGCCACCAAGGCCAAGACTCAGCTGTTCATTGAAAAGATCGAGCAGCGGTACTCCGTTGGCGTGGTGGTGGCTACCCTCGCGCTCATCGTCATTCCGCTGACGTTGGGCGCCGGACTGCAGCCGACCTTGTTGCGCGCCATGACATTCATGATCGTGGCCTCCCCGTGCGCAGTGGTACTGGCGACGATGCCGCCGTTGCTGTCAGCGATCGCGAATGCCGGCCGGCACGGAGTGCTGGTCAAATCTGCTGTCGTGGTTGAGCATTTGGCCGACACCACCATCGTCGCCCTAGACAAGACTGGCACCTTGACATGTGGCACACCGCAATTGACCACTGTTCAGCCGCTAAATCCAGATGGAGTCAGCGTTCTGAAGCTGCTCCAAATGGCCAGCGCAGCAGAGCAATTCAGCGAGCACCCGCTCGGCCGGGCGATTGTCGCAGAAGTTCGGCGGCGCGGCATCGGCATCCCGCAGGCCGAAGACTTCCGTGCCTTGCCCGGCCGCGGCGTTCGCGCCACCGTGGGTCGCGATGTCGTCGAGGTGCGCAGCCCGCACAGCTACCAGGGTGTACCGCTGCCTGAACTTGCGCCGATCCTGAGGGCCGGCGCCACCGCAGCCATCGTCATGGTCAATGGCGTCGCGGTCGGTGTGCTCGGACTGACCGACCACGTCCGCCGCGATGCCGCTGAGTCCGTTGCATCCCTGGCCGCACTGACGTCCGCACCGCCGGTGTTGCTCACCGGCGACAATGGATCCGCGGCCAGGCGGGTAGCCCGGCACGCCGGGATCACCGAGGTACGCGCCACCCTGCTGCCCGAGCAGAAAGTGGAAGCGGTCCGCGACCTGGAAGCCAGCGGTCACCGGGTGCTCGTCGTCGGCGACGGTGTCAACGACGCTCCCGCGATGGCCGCGGCCCGCACGTCCATCGCGATGGGAGCCGGCGCCGACCTGACCTTGCAGACCGCCGACGGCGTCACGGTGCGCGACGAACTGCATGTGATCCCAACGATTATTGGCTTAGCGCGGCAGGCCCGCCACGTCGTGACGGTTAACCTGGTTATTGCCGGCACCTTCATCAGCGTGCTGGTGTTGTGGGATCTGTTCGGGCACTTGCCATTACCGCTGGGTGTGGCTGGTCATGAAGGATCCACCGTGCTGGTTGCCCTGAACGGCATGCGCCTACTGAGCAACCGATCCTGGCGTGCTGCAGCGGCGGCAGTGCGCTGAAAGATGGCAATCTGCCAGCAATTCGGCCGCTGCAGACGTACGCTCGATGTCGCCCGGATCTACGCAGCTAAGGGGGCACGTGGCGACTCGAGATCTCACTGGCGAGGACTTCACATGGACTGTGTCCGGAAATGACAATGTCCTCGTCTACTTCTGGGCACCTTTGTGCGCACCCTGTGGCGTGTTCACACCGACGTACGAGAGCTCGTCGGACAAGCATACCGACATCGTGCACGGCAAGGTGAATTTCGAAACCGAGCCAGAGTTGGCCTCGATCGCCCGGGTCACGCTATTGCCGACATTGATGGCGTTTCGAAAAGGCAAGCTGGTATTCAAGCAAGCCGGTGTTGCTAATCTGGCGGTCATGGACGATTTGGTGCGCCAACTCAAGGCCTACCGGGTCGACTCGGGAGTGCCGCAGCGCGGCCTGCTCTAGCTCCGGTGGAACAAAGTCACGTGTCCGCGGCGTTACGGCAGGCATGGCAACCAAAGACCTCACTGCGGCGCAGTTCAACCAGACCGTTACCGACAACGATATGGTGCTTGTCGACTTCTGGGCATCTTGGTGCGGACCATGTCGAGGGTTCGCGCCGACTTTCCAGGCGTCGTCTGAGAAGCACCCCGACGTTGTTTACGCCAAAGTCGATACTGAAGCCGAGCAAGAACTGGCAGCGGCCGCTCAGATCCGGTCCATCCCCACATTGATGGCCTTCAAGAAGGGCAAACTGTTGTTCAACCAGCCTGGCGCACTGCCGCCGGCAGCTCTCGAAGACCTGGTGCAACAGCTCAAGTCCTACGAAGTCACGTAGACGTAGGTTGTCGCGCGGGCCCCTGACATCGGAACGCAGCGCTGCCAGCGAAACGAAGTTGCATTCGCGATACCGTTCCCGGGTGAGCTTCGTCCTGCTGGAACACCCGCGCCCAGAAATAGCGCTGATCACCCTCAATCGGCCCGAGCGGATGAACTCCATGGCTTTCGACGTCATGGTGCCGCTCAAAGAAGCCCTGGAAAAGGTTACTTACGACAATTCTGTGCGAGTAGTCGTGCTCACCGGAGCCGGCCGGGGGTTCTCCTCAGGTGCCGATCAGAAGTCGGCCGGGACGATTCCGCATGTCGAGGGCGTGACCCGGCCAACATATGCGCTGCGGTCCATCGAACTGCTCGACGACGTCATCATGACACTGCGACGGTTACACCAACCGGTGATTGCTGCGGTCAACGGTCCGGCCATCGGTGGCGGGTTGTGCCTGGCCCTGGCCGCTGACATCAGGGTGGCCTCGACCAGCGCCTACTTCCGGGCCGCCGGCATCAACAACGGACTGACCGCCAGCGAACTCGGGCTGAGCTATCTGTTGCCGCGGGCCATCGGATCCTCGCGGGCGTTCGAGATCATGCTCACCGGTCGCGACGTCAGCGCCGAGGAGGCCGAGCGGATTGGGCTGGTGTCCTGCCGGGTGCCCGACAATCAGCTACTGGACACCTGTTATGCGATCGCGGGCCGGATGGCAGCGTTCTCACGGCCAGGAATTGAGTTGACCAAACGCACACTATGGAGTGGACTCGACGCCGCTAGCCTGGAGGGGCACATGCAGGCCGAGGGCCTGGGACAGTTGTTCGTCCGGCTACTGACCGCCAACTTCGAAGAAGCAGTTGCCGCGCGCGCAGAGAAGCGGCCGCCGGTGTTCACCGACGACAAGTAAGACAAGGCAAGAGAACCAGGATGCGATTGTGATCACAGCAACGGACCTCGAGGTCCGCGCTGGAGCGCGTATTTTGCTCTCGCCGGAGGGTCCCGACCTGCGCGTGCAGCCCGGCGACCGGATCGGGCTCGTTGGACGCAACGGTGCGGGTAAGACGACGACGTTGCGCATCCTGGCGGGGGAAAGCGAGCCCTACGCGGGATTGGTCCGACGTGCCGGCGAAATCGGCTATCTACCACAGGATCCCAAAGAGGGCGATCTTGACGTATTGGCGCGGGATCGGGTGCTTTCAGCTCGTGGTCTGGACGTGTTGCTCACCGATCTGGAAAAGCAGCAGGCGTTGATGGCCGAGGTCGCCGACGACGACGCGCGCGATCGTGCCATCCGCCGTTACGGGCAACTGGAGGAGCGCTTCGTCGCATTGGGCGGCTACGGCGCCGAAAGCGAAGCCAGCCGCATCTGCGTGAGTCTCGGTCTTCCCGAGCGGGTGTTGACGCAGCAGTTGCGTACTCTGTCCGGGGGTCAGCGCCGCCGAGTGGAGTTGGCGCGCATCCTGTTCGCCGCGTCGGAAGGAGGAGCCGGTGCTTCCGGCTCAGGGACCACGCTGCTGCTCGACGAACCCACCAACCACCTCGACGCGGATTCGGTTGGCTGGCTCAGAGATTTCCTGCGCTCGCACACCGGCGGGTTGGTGATCATCAGCCACAACGTCGAGCTGCTGGCCGATGTGGTTAACCGGGTGTGGTTCTTGGACGCCGTGCGCGGCGAGGTCGACGTTTACAACATGGGCTGGCAGAAGTACCTCGACGCCCGGGCGACCGACGAGCAGCGGCGCCGCCGGGAACGCGCCAACGCCGAGCGTAAGGCCGCTGCATTGCGTTCTCAGGCTGCAAAGTTGGGTGCTAAGGCCACCAAAGCCGTTGCAGCCCAGAATATGTTGCGCCGCGCCGACCGAATGATGGCCGCGCTCGATGAAGAGCGGGCGGCCGACAAGGTAGCCCGGATCAAATTTCCCATCCCGTCGGCCTGCGGACGCACACCGCTGGTGGCCAAGGGGCTGAGCAAGAGCTACGGCTCACTCGAGGTGTTCACCGGTGTCGACCTGGCGATCGACCGAGGCTCACGCGTGGTGATCCTGGGGCTCAATGGCGCCGGAAAGACGACTCTGCTTCGGCTGCTGGCCGGTGTCGAGCGACCTGATACCGGAGCACTGGAACCCGGACACGGTTTGCGGATCGGCTATTTCGCGCAGGAGCATGACACCCTGGACAACGACGCAACGGTATGGCAGAACATCCGCCATGCTGCACCCGAATCCGGCGATCAAGAGTTGCGCGGCCTGTTGGGCGCCTTCATGTTCAGCGGCGCGCAGCTTGACCAATTCGCCGGCACGCTGTCCGGTGGCGAGAAGACCCGGCTCGCGCTGGCCGGGCTGGTAGCCTCCACCGCGAATGTGTTGCTGCTCGACGAACCGACCAACAATCTGGATCCCGCCTCGCGGGAACAGGTTCTGGACGCGTTGCGCAGCTATCAGGGCGCGGTGGTGCTGGTGACGCACGACCCCGGTGCGGCCGAGGCACTCGACCCGCAACGCGTCGTGCTGTTGCCCGACGGCGCCGAGGACTATTGGTCCGACGAATACCGGGATCTCATCGAGCTGGCCTGAAAAACCACCGGCGTTTTCGGCCAAACCGCCCCCGATATCGCCGGCCGGTTCTTACCCTAGTTGCGGTGCTTGTGACCATGGGTGGAGGTAGGCGATGCGGAAGGCAAAGAAGACCCGCGATCAGTTGTTGCATGAGTTGCGCAGCGCCTATGAGGGCGGGGCCAGCATCCGCAATCTGGTGGCCACGACCGGCCGGTCCTACGGATCGGTGCACAGCATGCTGCGCGAGTCGGGTACCACGATGCGCACCCGCGGTGGGCCGAATCATCGTTCTCGGCCACGGTAATTCGCCGCGAGCAGGTCGTAAGTCCTGCCTCTCTAGCTGGACGAGCGGCTGTCTGCGGCGCGCCCGGTCGCCGTGGCATCCCGACATGGCGGATTAGCTGCGGGCCCCGCCACGGCGCGGGGTCGCCAAAAGCGCCGATGGAAGACCCGGTGGAGACTTTGTGGAGACAGTAGGAATCCGTGAGCTCATCTACCGGGTCGCGTCGTCAGATTCACAATCGACGGCGCACTGACTGCTCCACCAGGTCCAGCACCGCAGCGAGCCGCTGCGGATCCTCGCCGGATGCCAGCCGGGCTACGAGCCCGTCCAGCACCAGATCCAGGTAGCACTGCAACACCTCGCTGGGCACGTCGTCACGCACCCGATTGGCCTGCTTTTGCCGGCGTAACCGGTCGGTCGTCGCTGCTGCCAGTTCAGCGGAGCGCTCTGCCCATCCGCGGCTGAATGCTGGGTCGTTACGCAGCTTGCGGGCGATCTCCAATCGAGTTGCCAGCCAGTCGAACTGGTCGGGCGCGGCGAGCATGTCGCGCATCACTTGGATGAGGCCTTCGCGGGAAGCGACGTCGGCCATCCGCTCGGCATCCTCATGCGCCAACGCGAAAAACAGTGCGTCTTTGTCCCGGAAATGGTGGAAGATCGCACCGCGCGACATACCGATCGCCTGTTCCAGCCGCCGGACCGTGGCTTTGTCGTAGCCGTATTCGGCAAAGCAGCGGCGAGCGCCGTCGAGGATCTGGCGGCGGCGCGCCGCCAGATGGTCCTCGCTGACTTTTGGCATGGCCAGGGTTGGAATCGGCTGGGATTACCCCGACTTGAGCATGTTGCGCAGCACGAACTGTAGGATGCCGCCGTTGCGGTAGTAGTCAGCCTCTCCGGGGGTGTCTATGCGCACCACCGCGTCGAATTCGACCTTAGAACCGTCTGCTTTGGTAGCGGTTACCTGGACCGCCTTCGGTGTTCTGCCGTCGCTGAGAGCCGTGATGCCGGTGATGTCGAAGACCTCGGTACCATCCAGCCCCAGCGACGAAGCCGACTGTCCGTCGGGAAATTGCAGCGGGATCACGCCCATACCGATCAGGTTGGAGCGGTGGATACGCTCGAACGACTCGGCGATCACCGCGCGTACCCCTAACAACAAGGTGCCCTTGGCGGCCCAGTCGCGTGAGGAACCGGAGCCGTACTCCTTGCCACCCAGCACCACGAGCGGAATGCGTTGTGCTGCATAGTTTTGCGCGGCGTCGTAAATGAAAGCCTGCGGCCCGCCCTGCTGGGTGAAGTCGCGGGTATACCCGCCGGACACATCGTCAAGCAACATATTCCGCAGCCGGATATTGGCGAACGTGCCTCGGATCATCACCTCGTGGTTCCCGCGCCGCGAACCAAAAGAGTTGTAGTCCTTGCGGTCCACGCCGTGCTCGTCGAGGTAGCGGGCGGCCGGGGTGCCGGGCTTGATGGCACCGGCAGGCGAGATGTGGTCGGTGGTCACCGAGTCACCCAGCAGCGCCAGTACCCGAGCACCGGTGATGTCACCAACCGGCTCGGGTTCGGCGGACATCCCGTCGAAGTAAGGTGGCTTACGCACGTAGGTTGAATCCTGATCCCAGTCAAAGGTATTGCCGCTCGGAGTGGGCAAGTTGCGCCAGCGCTGGTCACCCTTGAACACATCGGCGTAGTTCTTGGTGAACATGTCCTGATTAATCGCCGACGCAATAGTGTCGGCGACGTCCTGCTGCGACGGCCAGATGTCTTTGAGGAAGACTTTTTTGCCTTCAGTGTCTTTGCCCAGCGGCTGGGAGTCGAAATCGAAGTCCATGGTCCCGGCCAGCGCGTAGGCGATCACCAGTGGCGGCGAGGCCAGGTAATTCATCTTCACGTCGGGGTTGATGCGCCCCTCGAAGTTCCGGTTGCCCGACAGCACGGCCGCAACCGAAAGGTCGTTGTCGTTGATCGCCTTGGAAACCTCTTCGGGCAGCGGGCCGGAGTTTCCGATGCAGGTAGTGCACCCATAGCCGACCAGATAAAAGCCGAGCTTCTCCAGATACGGCCACAGCCCGGCCTTGTCGTAGTAGTCGCTGACTACTTGGGAGCCCGGCGCCATGGTGGTCTTCACCCATGGTTTGGCGGTCAGCCCCTTCTCGACGGCGTTGCGTGCCAACAGCGCCGCGCCCAGCATCACCTCGGGGTTGGAGGTATTGGTGCATGACGTGACCGCGGCGATGACCACCGCGCCGTGGTCGAGCACGAACTCGCCGAGTTCGTCGGACTTCACGGTCACCGGGTTGCTCGGGCGGCCGCTGGCGTGCACGGCAGCCGAATGCACGACGACGTCATCTGCATGGCCGTTGGACACTTGACCCGGATCGCTGGCCGGGAACGTCTCCTCGATCACCTCGTCCAGCTTGGAGTGCAGGTCGGGCGGGGAGCCGCCGCCAACGTAGCTGGGAATCTGATCGCGGAACGTGGTTTTGGCCTGCGACAACGGGATTCGATCCTGCGGACGCTTGGGTCCTGCGATCGACGGAACCACGTCGGACAAGTTGAGCTCGAGGTATTCCGAGAAGGCCGGCTCGTGCGCGGGGTCGTGCCACATGCCCTGTGCTTTGGCGTATGCCTCGACCAGCGCAAGTTGCTCGGGCTTGCGACCAGTGACCTTCAAGTAGTTGATGGTCTCTGCGTCGATTGGGAAAATCGCTGCGGTAGAACCGAATTCGGGGCTCATGTTGCCCAGGGTGGCGCGGTTGGCCAACGGCACCTCGGCCACCCCCTGGCCATAGAACTCGACGAACTTGCCGACGACGCCGTGCCTGCGCAGCATCTCGGTGACGGTGAGCACCACGTCGGTGGCCGTGACCCCGGGCTGAATCTCGCCGGTGAGTTTGAAGCCGACGACTCGCGGGATCAGCATCGAGACGGGCTGCCCCAGCATGGCCGCCTCGGCTTCGATGCCGCCCACACCCCAGCCGAGCACGCCCAGGCCGTTGACCATCGTGGTATGCGAGTCGGTGCCCACACAGGTGTCGGGGTACGCCACCCCATCACGCTCCATCACCACCGGGGCCAGGTATTCGATGTTCACCTGGTGCACGATGCCGGTGCCTGGCGGCACCACTTTGAAGTCGCGGAATGCGCCCTGACCCCAGCGCAGGAACTGATAGCGCTCGCCGTTGCGCTGGTACTCAATCTCGACGTTGCGCTCGAATGCGTCGGCCCGGCCGAACAAGTCGGCGATCACCGAGTGGTCGATCACCAGATCCGCCGGCGCCAGCGGGTTCACCTTCTCCGGGGCGCCGCCCAAATCGGCGATGGCCTCCCGCATGGTGGCCAAGTCCACGATGCAGGGCACGCCGGTGAAGTCCTGCATCACCACACGGGCGGGCGTGTACTGGATTTCGATGCTGGGCTGGGCCCCGGGATCCCAATTCGCGATGGCCTCGATGTGATCCTTGGTGATGTTGCTGCCGTCCTCGTTGCGCAGCAGGTTCTCCGCGAGAACCTTGAGGCTGTAGGGAAGTTTCTTGGTGTTGGGGACGGCGTCGAGACGGTAGATCTGGTAGCTCTTCGCGCCGACCTGGAGGGTGTCGCGGGCTCCAAACGAGTTCACAGAATCTTTGCTAGTCACATCAACTCCCGAGGATCAAGTTCTTCCGCCGACGGGCCGTGTCGACGGTGCTTCGAATGCTCACGCCACTTTAACAGTACGCTTGTCCGGCTTGCGATGGGCACTCGTAGTCGTCAGTCTTGTTGTGCCGGCCGTGCATTGAAAGCTCCTTGCCCGATGCGAGTGTGTCGTGAGGGCGGGTGCAGCGCGAGAATCGCGCCCTACCGGCACACCGAATGCCGCCAACGCACACTCGACGCGTACGGTGCCTGTAGCACTGCGGGAGGTGTGAGAGGAGCGACACCATGACCGGGCACGACATGATGCGCCAGACGATTCCGTTGCTGCCAACCTATATTCCACAAGACGTGGATATGACTGCGGTCAAGGCCCAGGTCGCAGCGACCGGCGTCAGTGCACCACCGGCGGCCGCGCCCGGACTGGTCGGGGTGGTCAACCACGCGCACGCCGAAGGCATCGATCTGAAGATCGTGTTGCTGGACCACAACCCGCCCAATGACACTCCGTTGCGGGACATCGCGACCGTCGTCGGCGCCGATTACAACGATGCCACGGTGTTGGTGCTAAGCCCCAACTACGTCGGCAGCTACAGCACGCACTACCCGCGCGTCACGCTGGAGGCGGGGGAAGATCATTCCAAGACCGGCAATCCCGTGCAGTCGGCGCAGAACTTTGTGCACGAGCTGAGCACGCCAGAATTCCCCTGGACTGGTTTGACAATTTTCTTGCTGATCGCAGTGTTCGCAGCGGCCGTTGGCACCCGATTCATACAGCTGCGGAGTAGCCGCTTAGCAACGTCGATGGATGGCGTCGACGCGACGGATGAGCGGGCCGAATAGGGCGTCTAACCAGTTCGTGAGGATGTCCCGGCCTTGATGCACCGGCCCAGCTGCGCAGTGTGGCAAACAAACTAGATCACCGTGCGGTCACATTAGTTGCACGTCCAGGGTGCACTTTGTGACATAAGTTTCTTTAGCGTCAGCTGTGACGTACGGTGCGAATGATGATTGTGATGCCACTGGCGCTTTCCGTGTTAGCAGCGCTAGCAGCCGTCCGGCCGACATGAGCCATAGGAGACCTGAGTCGTAATGAGACGGACCAGAGCGGGCTCTAGCTGGCGATCGGGCGCACGGTTGGTGCGGCCGGCACTTCCGTCGGTCCTCAGCGTGGTTCTGCTGATATCGACTCCGGGACTGGCGACCGCCGATCCCGGCAGCGACACCATAGCCACGCTGATTGCTGAGGTAGCCAAGGCCAACCAGCGGCTGGAGGACCTCAGCGCCGCCGTCGAGCTGGAGCAGGAGAGCGTCAACAAAGCCATGGTCGCCGTGGAGACCGCACGGGACGAGGCCGCCGCTGCCGCACATGAGCTCGAAATCAGCCAGCAGGCCGTCAAGGACGCCAATGCGGCGATCGCCGCGGCGCAGCACCGGTTCAACACCTTTGCTGCGGCGACCTACATGAACGGTCCCTCGGACAGCTACCTGACCGCGAGCAGTCCCGAGGACATCATCGCCGCCGCCACCGCCACCAAGACCATGGCAGCCAGCGCCCAGACGGTGCTTGCCAACCTGCAGCGAGCCCGGACGCTCCAAGTAAATAACGAATCGGCAGCGCGGCAGGCCAAGCAGAAGGCCGATAAGGCCGCCGCCGATGCGAATGCCAGCCAGGACGCAGCGGTCGCGGCGCTCACCGACACTCAACGCAAGTTCGACCAGCAGCGGGAGGAGGTCAATCGGCTGGCGGCCGAGCGCGAGGCGGCCGAAGCCAAGCTCCAAGCGGCTAGGCTGGTCGCCTGGTCGTCAGCCGGCGGTCCAGGTGCGCAGGCCTCGGATGCGATGTGGGATCCCGGATCGACACCCGGCGGCGGCCGCCGCTGGGACGGCTGGGACCCCACACTGCCGCAGATTCCCAGCGCCAATATCCCCGGCGACCCCATCGCGGTGGTGAACCAGGTGTTGGGCTACTCGGCGACTTCGGCGCAGGTCACCGCCCAGATGGGACGAAACTTCCTGCAGCAGCTAGGCATTCTTAAGCCCACCGACACTGGCATCACCAATGCCCCGAGGGGTTCGTACCAAGGCCGGATCCCGCGGGTGTACGGACGGCAGGCGTCCGAGTATGCGATCCGCCGCGGCATGTCGCAGATCGGCGTGCCGTATTCCTGGGGCGGCGGCAATGCTGCGGGTCCGAGCAAAGGTATCGACTCGGGCGCCGGCATCACCGGCTTCGACTGTTCCGGGCTGGTCCTGTACTCGTTCGCCGGGGTGGGCATCAAGTTGCCGCACTATTCGGGTTCGCAGTACAACCTGGGCCGTAAGATCCCGACCTCCCAAATGCGCCGCGGAGATGTCATCTTCTACGGCCCCGGTGGCAGTCAGCACGTGACCATCTATCTGGGTGACGGTCAAATGCTCGAGGCGCCCGACATCGGTCTCAAGGTCCGCGTCGCGCCGGTGCGGACCAGCGGCATGACGCCCTTCGTGGTCCGCTACATCGAGTATTAACGAGGTTCTATGCGCCGCAAGCGGTTTCGGTTAACGACCCCAGCCTGGATCACCGCCTTGGTGACCGGGCTGTTGGTGGCTGTGGCCGGGCCGGCAGACGCTGATCCCGGCCAGTGGGATCCGACCTTACCGGCGACCATCAGTGCCGGTGCCCCCGGTGATCCGCTGGCCGTGGCTAACGCCTCGCTGCAAGCCACCGCCCAGGCCACCCAGACCACGCTCGACCTGGGGCGGCAGTTCCTGGGCGGGCTGGGCATCAATCTGGGCGGGAACAGTGCTCCTGGTGCGGCCGCCAACACCAGCCCGAGCCGGATTCCGCGGGCCAACGGCCGGCAGGCAATCGAGTACGTAATCCGGCGCGGCGGGTCGCAGCTGGGGGTCCCGTATTCGTGGGGCGGCGGCACGCTGGAGGGCCCGAGCAAGGGAGTGGACTCCGGAGCCGGCACCGTCGGCTTTGATTGCTCGGGTCTGATGCGCTACGCGTTCGCCGGCGTGGGCGTGCTGATCCCGCGGTTCTCCGGCGACCAGTACAACGCCGGTCGCCACATCCCGCCCAACGAGGCCAGGCGCGGCGACCTCATCTTCTACGGGCCGGGCGGCAGCCAGCACGTCACCATGTATCTGGGTAATGGCCAGATGTTGGAGGCGTCCGGAAGCGCAGGCAAAGTCACGGTGAGCCCGGTACGGAAGGCCGGCATGACGCCGTTTGTGACTAGGATCATCGAGTACTGAGCCAGGAGCGCTGCCAGCGTGACGGTTCGAGCGGGAACTGTGGCGTCGACGGAATCCAGGACGCCTGGAATAGTTGAACGCGGGCACGTCGCTGCCCCGTCTGATCGAGCGGTGGAGGGTAGTTGATGACATCAGCAGGTGGCGGTTACCCGGGTCCGGGTGGGCATGCGGGCCCGCCGGCCCATGAGGCGCCTTCAGGCGGTGCGGACGGGCTAGCCGCCGAGGTGCACACCCTGGAGCGGGCCATCTTCGAGGTCAAGCGGATCATCGTCGGCCAGGACCAGCTCGTGGAGCGGATGCTGGTCGGTCTGCTATCCAAAGGCCACGTATTGCTCGAAGGCGTGCCCGGTGTGGCCAAGACGCTGGCGGTGGAGACGTTCGCCCGCGTGGTCGGCGGGACATTCGCGCGGATCCAGTTCACGCCTGACCTGGTGCCTACCGACATCGTCGGCACCCGCATCTATCGGCAGGGTAAGGAGGAGTTCGACACCGAACTTGGGCCGGTAGTGGTCAACTTCCTGCTCGCCGACGAGATCAACCGGGCCCCGGCCAAGGTGCAGTCGGCGCTGTTGGAGGTGATGCAGGAACGCCACGTCTCCATCGGCGGCAAGACTTTCCCGCTACCCAACCCGTTCCTGGTGATGGCGACGCAGAACCCGATCGAGCACGAGGGCGTTTACCCGTTGCCCGAGGCGCAACGCGACCGATTCCTGTTCAAAATCAACGTCGGCTACCCGACCGCGGAAGAAGAGCGCGAGATCATCTACCGGATGGGCATTAGCCCTCCCCAGCCCAAGCAGATCCTGAACACCGGCGACCTGGTGCGGCTACAAGGGATCGCCGCCAACAACTTCGTGCATCACGCGCTGGTCGACTATGTAGTCCGAGTCGTCTTTGCCACCCGCGTACCCGAGCAACTCGGCATGAACGACGTCAAGAGCTGGATCGCGTTTGGCGCATCCCCGCGCGCCTCGCTGGGCATTATCGCCGCAGCCCGCTCGCTGGCGTTGGTGCGAGGACGCGACTATGTGATTCCGCAGGATGTCATCGAAGTCATCCCGGACGTGTTGCGCCACCGGTTGGTGCTCACCTACGACGCGCTCGCCGATGAGATCACACCGGAGGTCATTATCAACCGGGTGCTGCAGACGGTTGCCCTGCCGCAAGTGAATGCCGTTCCGCAGCAAGGCCATTCGGTTCCGCCGGTAATGCAGGCGGCGGCTGCGGCTAGCGGCCGGTGACCGAATCCAAGGCGCCGGCGGTCGTCTCGCCGCCGTCGTTGCTGCGCGGCGACATCGACGACCCCAAGCTGTCGGCGGCGCTGCGCACGCTGGAGCTGACCGTCAAGCACAAGCTGGACGGCGTCCTGCACGGCGATCACCTCGGTTTGATCCCAGGGCCAGGCTCGGAGCCCGGCGAGTCGCGTCTTTACCAGCCCGGCGACGACGTGCGCCGAATGGACTGGGCGGTCACCGCCCGAACCACTCACCCGCATGTTCGGCAGATGATCGCCGACCGGGAACTGGAGACGTGGCTGGTGGTGGACTTGTCGGCCAGCCTGGACTTCGGTACCGCCGTGTGTGAGAAACGCGACCTCGCGGTGGCGGCCGCGGCGGCCATCACGTTCCTCAACAGCGGCGGCGGCAACCGAATCGGCGCGCTGATCGCCAATGGCGCCGCGATGACTCGGGTTCCGGCTCGCACCGGGCGCCAGCATCAGCACACGATGTTGCGCACCATCGCGACCATGCCCAAAGCTCCGGCCGGGGTGCGCGGCGACCTGGCGGTGGCCATTGACGCGCTGCGCCGGCCGGAACGTCGTCGGGGGATGGCAGTGATCATCAGCGATTTCCTGGGCCCGATCAACTGGATGCGTCCGCTGCGGGCGATCGCCGCCCGCCATGAGGTGCTGGCTATCGAGGTACTCGATCCGCGCGATGTCGAACTGCCCGACATCGGCGACGTGATCCTGCAGGATGCGGAAACCGGTGTCACGCGTGAGTTCACCATCGACACGCAGCTGCGTGACGACTTCGCCAGGGCCGCCGCGGCACACCGCGGCGATGTGGCGCGGACCCTGCGCGGCTGTGGGGCCCCGATGCTGACACTTCGCACCGACCGCGACTGGCTCGCCGACATCGTCCGGTTTGTCGCTTCCCGCCGACGTGGGGCCATGGCGGGGGCCCAGTGACATGACGTTGCCGTTGCTGGGGCCCATGACGCTATCCGGCTTCGACCACTCCTGGTTCTTCCTCTTCCTGTTTGTGGTTGCCGGATTGATCGCGCTGTATGTTGTGCTGCAGCTGGCGCGCCAGAAGCGGATGCTGCGGTTCGCCAATATGGAGTTGCTGGAAAGCGTGGCCCCCAAGCGACCTTCGCGCTGGCGGCACATCCCGGCGATCCTGCTGGCCCTGGCACTGGTGCTATTTACCGTGGCGATGGCCGGGCCGACCCAGGATGTCCGGATTCCGCGTAACCGCGCGGTCGTGATGCTGGTGATCGATGTGTCTCAGTCGATGCGCGCGACCGACGTCGAACCCAACCGCATGGTGGCGGCCCAGGAAGCTGCCAAACAGTTCGCCGACGAGCTGACGCCCGGCATCAATCTGGGTCTGATCGCTTACGCGGGTACCGCGACGGTGTTGGTGTCGCCGACGACCAACCGGGAGGCGACCAAGAACGCGCTGGACAAGCTGCAGTTCGCCGACCGCACCGCGACTGGGGAGGCCATTTTCACCGCGCTGCAGGCCATCGCCACCGTCGGCGCGGTAATCGGTGGCGGTGACACACCACCGCCGGCGCGCATCGTGCTGTTCTCCGATGGCAAGGAGACGATGCCGACCAACCCGGACAACCCCAAAGGGGCATATACCGCCGCCCGCACCGCCAAGGACCAGGGCGTGCCGATCTCCACGATTTCGTTCGGCACTCCGTACGGCTTCGTGGAGATCAACGACCAACGCCAGCCGGTACCGGTCGATGATGAGACGCTCAAGAAGGTAGCCCAACTTTCTGGCGGAAACGCCTACAACGCCGCGACGGTGTCCGAGCTGAAGGCGGTGTACGCATCGCTACAACAGCAAATCGGGTACGAGACCATTAAGGGTGACGCCAGCACCGGCTGGCTGCGGCTGGGCGCGCTGGTCTTGGCGTTGGCCGGACTGGCCGCGTTGTTGATCAATCGCCGGTTACCGACGTAGGCCTGCGTGGGTGCGTAACCTGGCTGCGATTTCGGGCTCGGGTTTTCGCAGTGTGGTCACGTTCGCGACGCTCTCGCCTCGGCCACTCGGCGAATGATGTCCGCAGGGTGGTCCTCGGCGACGACCCGGACCACGATCCAACCGTGGCGGCGCTCCACTTTCTCAAGACGGCGGATGTCCCTGACGTAGTGGTAGCGGTTGGCTTGGTGGTGCCCGCCGTCGTACTCCGCGGCAACCTTAACGTCGATCCAACCCATATCCAAAACCGCGTCGCTCCAACCCCATTGGTTGCGCAGCACGATCTGCGTTTGTGGACGCGGAAACCCGGCGCGGATCAACAACAAGCGCAACCAGGTTTCCTTGGGCGACTGAGCGCCGCCATCGACGAGGTCGAGAGCGGCTCGGGCGGCTTTCATGCCGCGGCGGCCCCGATAGCGCTCGACCAACAGCTCGATATCGGCCGCTTTCAACTCGGTTGCCTGCATCAGGGCGTCGACTGCCGCGACGGCGGGGTCCAGGGGGAATCGCCTGGTCAGGTCAAGCGCCGTTCGCTGCGGTGTGGTGACGCGCATGCCGTCGATGACGCAGATCTCGTCGGACTCAATGCGTTCTTCCCAAACCTGCGCTCCCGGGACGGGACGGCGGTTGGTGTCGATGATCGCGGCGGGCAGGTCCGCGTCGATCCACTTGGCGCCATGCAGGGCCGAAGCCGAGTAGCCGGCTAGCACGCCGCGGCGGCGCGAGCGAAGCCACAGCGCTCTTGCGCGTAATTGCGCAGTCAGCTCTGCATCCCGCGACACGTACACGTCTTTGTGCAGCGCGACATGCCGACTGCGCAACTCGTAGGGCGTCAACGCGCCCGCAGCTAGGGCTTCGCTGCCCCGAAATGGGTCGGTCATGGCCGAAGTGTGGCGCGTCACACTGACAAACGTCGCGAGTGTAACCCGGCTGCGAAAATCCGCGCCGGAAATCGCAGCCAGGTGACGCTCGCGGACGCATCCGATTTCGTTGCGGCTGAGGCGAGGCGCTAGGTTGACGGGGTGACTGACACAGCCACTGACACTGCTACCGACAGCACTCCCGGCGCGGGCCGGCCCACGTTCGTGTCCCGTTCCGTGCTGGTCACCGGAGGGAACCGGGGAATCGGCTTGGCCGTCGCGCGCCGCCTGGCTGCCGATGGGCACCAGGTTGCGGTGACCCACCGCTCGTCCGGCGCGCCGGAGGGATTGTTCGGCGTCGAGTGCGACGTCACCGACAACGACGCCGTCGACGCCGCCTTCACCAGAGTCGAGGAGCGTCAGGGCCCGGTGGAGGTTTTGGTCGCCAATGCCGGCGTCACCTCCGACATGTTGATCATGCGGATGAGTGAGGAACAGTTCCAAAAGGTCATCGACGCCAACCTGACCGGCGTTTTCCGAGTCGCCAAGCGGGCGTCGCGCAACATGATCAAGAAACGGTTCGGGCGCTTCATCTTCATGGGTTCCGTTGTCGGCCTGACCGGGCTGCCGGGGCAGGCGAACTATGCTGCCTCCAAGGCTGGACTGGTCGGGATGGCCCGGTCGCTGACCCGGGAGCTGGGATCGCGGTCCATCACGGCCAATGTCGTGGCACCGGGCTTCATCGACACCGAGATGACCCAGGCCATGGACCCCAAGTACCAGGAAATGGCGCAGCAGGCGATTCCGTTAGGCCGCATCGGCAAACCCGAGGAGGTCGCTGGAGTCGTCAGCTTCCTCGCCTCGGAGGACGCCGCATACATTTCGGGCGCGGTGATCCCGGTCGACGGCGGCGCCGGCATGGGCCACTGACAGAACAAGGACAGAGATGACAGGACTGCTGGACGGAAAACGGATCCTCGTCAGCGGGATCATCACCGACTCCTCGATCGCGTTCCACATCGCCCGGGTAGCTCAGGAGCAGGGCGCTCAGCTGGTGTTGACCGGGTTCGACCGGATGCGACTGATCCAGCGGATTGTGGACCGGCTGCCGGAAAAGGCCCCGCTGCTGGAACTCGACGTGCAAAACGACGAGCACCTGGCCACCCTCGGCGACCGCGTTGGCGACGTGATCGGCGCGGGAAACAAGCTCGACGGCGTGGTCCACTCGATCGGCTTCATGCCGCAAAGCGGGATGGGCATCAACCCGTTCTTCGACGCACCCTACGAAGATGTGTCCAAGGGCATCCACATCTCCGCGTATTCGTATGCCGCGCTGGCCAAGGCGTTGTTGCCGATCATGAACCGCGGCGGTTCCATCGTCGGCATGGACTTCGACCCGAGCCGGGCGATGCCGGCCTACAACTGGATGACCGTCGCCAAGAGTGCGCTCGAATCGGTGAACCGTTTCGTCGCGCGCGAGGCCGGCAAATACGGAGTGCGCTCCAATCTGGTTGCCGCTGGGCCGATCCGGACGTTGGCCATGGCCGCGATCGTCGGCGGCGCGCTCGGCGAAGAAGCTGGCGCGCAGATCCAGCTGCTCGAGGAGGGCTGGGACCAGCGCGCCCCCGTCGGCTGGAACATGAAGGACCCAACCCCGGTCGCGAAGACGGTCTGCGCGCTGCTCTCCGAATGGCTTCCGGCCACCACCGGCGACATCATCTACGCCGACGGCGGCGCCCACACCCAATTGCTCTAGCGCGCAATGGAATTTGATGCCCTCCTGCTGCTGTCCTTCGGCGGTCCGGAGGGGCCCGAGCAGGTGCGGCCGTTCTTGGAGAACGTCACCCGGGGCCGCGGCGTGCCGCCCGAACGCCTGGACGCGGTAGCGCAGCACTATCTGCATTTCGGGGGTGTGTCACCGATCAACGGCATCAATCGAGCGCTGATCACCCAGCTCCAAGCCGAGCAAGACCTGCCCATTTACTTCGGCAACCGTAACTGGGAGCCATACGTCGAAGATGCGGTGGTAGCCATGCGCGACAACGGGATCCAGCGGGCGGCAGTGTTCACCACATCAGCCTGGAGCGGTTATTCCAGCTGTACGCAGTATGTCGAGGATATCGCCCGGGCACGCAAGGTAGCCGGCCCGGATGCGCCCGAACTGGTCAAACTGCGGGCCTACTTCGACCATCCGCTCTTCGTCGAAATGTTCTCCGATGCCATTGCCGCAGCAGCCAACACGGTGCCGGACAACGCTAGACTGGTGTTCACCGCGCATTCGATCCCGGTGGCCGCTGATCAACGCTTGGGCCCACGCCTCTACAGTCGCCAAGTCGCTTATGCCGCAAGGCTGGTGGCGACCGCCGCCGGATACGCCGACTACGACCTGGTTTGGCAGTCGCGATCTGGCCCGCCGCAGGTTCCGTGGCTGGAGCCCGACGTGGCCGATCACCTCACCGCATTGGCGAAATCCGGTGCCGAAGCCGTGATCGTCTGTCCCATTGGGTTTGTCGCGGACCACATTGAGGTGGTTTGGGACCTTGACCACGAGTTGCGGTTACAGGCACAGGCATTAGGAATGGCGTTCGCGCGGGCCAGCACTCCCAACGCCGATCGCCGGTTCGCTCGCCTGGCTAGCGGCTTGATTGACGAACTTCGTTACGGCCGTGAGCCGGCCCGGCTAGCTGGTCCTGATCCAGTGCGGGGCTGCCTGGCCAGCGTCAACGGCCAGCCGTGTGGTCCGCCGCACTGCGTTAGTCCGTCCAGGCCGACTGCAGGATCGCGCTGACCGCCGCGATCCGCGCCGAACGCACCACAGTGGTGAGCGGGCGTAACGCGTCGCAGGCAATTTCAACTTCAGACGACGATTGCGGGCCGGCCACCATGCGCTGGGCCAACCGGTCGGTGGCGGAATCGGGCATGCGACTCAGCCCGGCACTGACCGCGATGATGGCGTCGACGTGCGCAGCATTCTCCAGCACCCGCAGCGCCCGCGACGGCGCGTGGTCGGGAATCCGGTGTTGGCGTGTGGATTCCAGCAACTGCTCGACCAAGCCGCGAGGATTGGCGATATCGCTACCGGCGGATCCCAGACCCATCGTGCCCAGCGCGTCCGCGGCCGAGCGTACCGCGGAACGCAACGCGTATTCGGCGTCGCCCAGCTCCTGGTGGTCGAACACCGGGGCACTCGGTAGCGAATACACCATCCACGACAAGGCACACAGTTCGGGGACCGCTGCGTCGTCCGCGGGCTCTTCGGCGTCGCCGTAGGAGAACTCGGGGACCAGTCCGAAGGCAGTGCCGGGCTCGTCGGGACTGGTGACGATAACGGCTTCGCCCGCGGCTAGCGCGTCGTGCTCGAATTGGGTTCCGGCGGAAAGCCCGCGCACATCACCTGGCACCGGCAATACCAGATTGATCGTCCCGCGTAACCGAGATGGCGTCCCGGCAGCGGACATTGTCGAGCGGCCCGCGGTGGCACGCAGTGTTTGCAAGAGCGACACCGTGCCAAAATCGTGCACGTCGGGCCATGGCAGTCCGGTGTGGCCGGCCGCGACAGCATCGTAAGCGGTGACTGATTGCGTTGGCGCCCAAAGTGATAACGCGTCCAGGACATCGTCTGGCGCGGCCTTGCTGGCGAGCCAGGCGTTGGCCCACATCGACAGCGAAACACTGGGACACCACATGGTCTCGCAGTGTAGTTGTTCGCCCCGGCTGAGGCGGATCGCGCGTATCCTGTGCGCATGCCCGTCGCCCTGATCTGGCTAGTCGCAGCGTTGGTGCTGGCCAGCGCGGAGGCGTTGACCGGCGACATGTTCTTGCTGATGCTCGGTGGCGGCGCCCTGGCGGCGTCGGGAAGCAGCTGGCTGATGGATTGGCCGGTGTGGGCCGACGGCGTAGTGTTCCTCATCGTCTCGGTGCTGTTGCTGGTGCTCGTTCGGCCCGCACTGCGGCGGCGGATCAACCCCGCCAAAAGCTTGCCGATGGGCATCAAAGCACTGGAGGGCAAGAAGGCCCTGGTGCTGGATCGGGTGGTCCGCGACGCCGGCCAGGTCAAAATCGACGGCGAGGTGTGGTCGGCGCGCCCACTCAACGACGGTGACGTGTTCGAACCTGGCGATTCGGTGACGGTGGTGCACATCGCGGGTGCCACCGCGGTCGTCTTCAAAGGTGAGTAACGACTCGAGAAAGGAATCCCGGTGCAAGGTGCGGTTGCCGGCCTGGTGTTGTTGGCCGTTCTAGTGATTTTTGCGATCGTCGTGGTGGCTAAGTCTGTTGCGCTGATCCCGCAGGCGGAGGCCGCCGTGATCGAACGGCTGGGTCGCTACAGCCGCACGGTCAGCGGGCAGCTGACCTTGTTGGTGCCGTTCATCGACCGCATCCGAGCCAGGGTGGACCTGCGGGAGCGAGTGGTGTCGTTCCCGCCGCAACCCGTCATCACCGAGGACAACCTGACCCTCAACATCGACACCGTGGTGTACTTCCAGGTCACGGTTCCACAAGCGGCGGTCTACGAGATCAGCAATTACATCGTCGGTGTCGAGCAGCTCACCACGACCACGCTGCGCAACGTCGTCGGCGGTATGACGTTGGAGCAGACGCTGACCTCGCGTGACCAGATCAATGCCCAGTTGCGCGGTGTGCTCGACGAAGCGACCGGCCGCTGGGGTCTGCGTGTCGCGCGCGTTGAACTGCGCAGCATCGATCCACCGCCGTCAATTCAGGCGTCGATGGAAAAGCAGATGAAGGCCGACCGCGAAAAGCGCGCGATGATCCTCACCGCTGAAGGCACCCGGCAAGCAGCCATCATGCAGGCAGAGGGCCAGAAGGCGTCCCAGATCCTGGCCGCCGAGGGAGCCAAGCAGGCCGCGATCCTGTCCGCCGAAGCCGATCGCCAGTCCCGGGTGCTGCGCGCTCAGGGCGAACGCGCCGCGGCCTATCTGCGGGCCCAGGGTGAGGCCAAGGCCATTGAGAAGACATTCGCCGCGATCAAAGCTGGCCGACCCACCCCGGAGATGCTGGCCTACCAGTACCTGCAGACGCTGCCGGAGATGGCGCGCGGCGACGCCAACAAAGTTTGGGTGGTGCCCAGCGATTTCAGCGCCGCACTGCAGGGCTTCACCAGGCTTTTGGGCACACCGGGGCAGGACGGGGTGTTCCGGTTCGAGCCGTCCCCGGTTGAGGACCTGCCCAAGCATGCCACCGACACCGACGATGCCGAGGTTGCCGACTGGTTCTCCACCGACACTGACCCGACCATCGCCCAGGCGGTGGCCAAAGCCGAGGCGATCGCCCGTAAGCCGGTGGACGGCCCGCCGGGGGCGCCACCGGGGCTAGCCCGATAGGAGAACCGATGAGCGTGGTGACGTCACCGAAAACCTATGTGGCACTAGCGGCTTTTCAGGTCGGCGATGCGGTGGCTTGCACGATACCGCTCAGGCCCATCAAAGAGCTGCTGGACGATCTGGGGGTCCCAGAAACCGTTCGTCCGGTACTTCCAGTGGCGAAGGCCGCCTCAGCCGTCGGTCTGCTCTCGGTCACCCGATTCCCCGCCCTGGCCCGGTTGACCACGGCAATGCTGACCCTATATTTCGTCCTGGCGCTGGGGGCGCACATGCGCGCCCGAGATTTCAGTGTCAGGGCGATCCCGGCGGCGGCGTTTCTGGCTTTATTCGCGGTGATGACCGCCAGAGGGCCAGAGCGAACGTGATCCGGGACGCCGACCGATCGCCCGCGCGTCAAGCTGTTGTGCCAGCTCAGCAAAGCTGCGCCGCGTCGTGAAGTCGCTGCGCAGGGTCGTGGTGTCGGGGTCGGCGGTGGTGGCTGCTGTCGGTTGCCTGACGGTTTGCGGCTGATCCCGATTGCCGACGCCGCGCATGAGCTGTGCACCCCGATCGCCGGAATCCAGGCCGCCGCCGAACAACTCGCCACCAGCGCATGCCAGCACGAAGACGATCCTGCTGCACACGCCCAGTACTGCCGTGCCAGCCTGCCGTTGTCCGATGCCCGCCGCGCCGGACGGCTCGTCGCCGACATGCTGGATCTGAGCCGTATCGACGCTGGGGTTGTGTTGGCTCGGCACGTGACCGACGTGAGCGCATCGTCGACGCCGAAGCCCACCGGGGCCTCCCTGCTGGCGCCCTAAGTCACGGTGTAGAGAACCGGACTGAGACGTTGACCGTGTCAGTGGATGCGACGCGGGTAGCGCAGATCCTGTCGAATCTCCTCGATAACACGCACCGGTACACCCCAGCCGGTGGATCGATCACCCTCGATTTGAACTCCGGTCGGGAAGTAGCCGAGGTCACGGTCACCACCACCGGACCGGGCATCCCGGCACCACGAGCGCTACCGCAGCTTCGAACGGTTGGCGCGCCTGGATGCGGGCGGCGCCCGCGACCGCGGGGGGCTGGTCTGCAGCCGCTGGCGCAAATGAGGATCAACCCCACTGACGGAGCCGGGGTGCACCCGCGACGATTGCTGCTCCGCTATGCGGTGTCGGCTGCTGGAAGCAGTTCAGCGATCAGCGCGCGGACATGCTTGATGATGTTGTCGCGGATGGCTCGCACGACGCGGAGGGGCTGACCGGCGGGATCGGCGAGGTTCCAGTCACGGTAAGACACCCCGGGAAAATAGGGACAGGTGTCGCCGCAGCCCATGGTTATCACCACGTCGCTGCTCTGCACCGCCTCAGCGGTGAGCACTCTTGGGGCCGCTGAGGTCAGGTCGATGCCCAGCTCGGCCATTGCGGCCACGGCGACCGGGTTGATCTGGTCGGCGGGTTCGGTTCCGGCCGAACGGACTTCGATGCGGCCCTGGGACAAATGGGTCAGCAGGGCGGCGGCCATCTGAGAGCGGCCCGCGTTGTGCACGCAGACGAACAAGACGTTGGGGGTATCGGTCATGCGGGCTGGCTTGTCACCGGTTGAGCCTGTGCTAATGAGAAGAGCCGAGGCCGCAGCGCCAATGAGACATAGACCAGGGCGACGAGCACGGGCACTTCAATCAGCGGTCCAACAACACCGGCCAGCACCTCTCCGGACGTGGCGCCGTAGGTGGCGATCGCGACGGCGATAGCGAGTTCGAAGTTGTTGCCGGCGGCGGTAAACGCCAGTGTGGTGGTGCGGGCATACCCGAGTCGCAGCACCAGTCCCAATGCGTAGCCGCCGGCCCACATGACGGCGAAGTAGGCCAGTAGCGGTAGCGCGATGCGGGCGACGTCCCATGGCCGGCTGGTGATCTGATCGCCTTGCAGCGCAAACAGCATCACGATCGTGAATAGCAGGCCGTAGAGAGCCCAGGGCCCGAGCCGTGGCAGCAACCGGGTCTCATACCAGGGCCGGCCCCTAACGCCTTCTCCGAAGCGGCGGGTAAGGTATCCGGCGGCCAACGGGATGCCGAGGAAAATGAGCACGGATTTGGCGATCTGCCACGCCGAGACATCGATGCCGGTTTGCGGCAGCCCTAACCAGCCGGGCAACACCGAAAGGTAGAACCAGCCCAAAACGGCGAACATGGCGACTTGGAACAGCGAGTTCAGCGCGACCAGGACGGCTGCGGCTTCACGGTCGCCGCATGCCAGATCGTTCCAGACGATGACCATGGCGATGCAGCGGGCCAGCCCGACGATGATCACCCCGGTGCGGTAGTGGGGCAGCTCCGGCAGCAGCAGCCAGGCCAGGGCGAACATGACCGCTGGGCCGAGCACCCAGTTGAGCAGGAGCGAGCCGACCATCAGGCGGCGGTCGGCGGTCACGGTGTCGAGCTGGTCGTAGCGGACCTTGGCCAGCACCGGATACATCATGATCAGCAGCCCGGTCGCAATGGGCAGCGAAATCCCGTCGACCTGCACAGCACTGATCAACCTGCCCAGGTCAGGGATCAATCGGCCCAGCGTCAACCCAGCGGCCATCGCCAGGGCGATCCACACCGGCAGGAACCGGTCTAGCCTGGGAAGCCGCTCCACTGCGGAAGATTCGGTGGCCGTGCCGGTCACTGGACTGCCCCGGCGGTGGCCGCGGGGACTCCGGCCAGTAGCACGGAGAGCTCCGTGAGCACCTCGGACACCACGGCGTAGTACACCCAGGTACCGCGGCGCTGCGATGTCAACAACCCGGCTTCGCGCAGCACCTTAAGGTGATGGGAGATGGTGGGCTGACCGACCCCGAGCGCGCCGAGATCGGCCGTGATGTCGCATACGCAGGCCTGCCCGCCGGACCGGCTGGCGACCGCCGAGAGCAGCCGTAGCCGTACCGGATCGGACAGAGCCTTGAATCGGGCCGCCAGCACTGCCGCGGCCGGGACACTCAACGGTTCGGTGACCAGCGGGCTGATCTCGCAAGACGGCTCGTCGACGTCCACGCGATCAAACTGCTTCGACATGCATTGATATTGACAGTTATCGAACCAGGAGGCAACTCAACACAGGCGCTGTCGGCGGTGGGCATTCGGTGGCGGATGCCCACCGCATGCGGTCAACAGCAGGCTGTCGTCGCAGGCGCGTCGGCCTCGGCCGGGGCGCCGCAGCACGTGGCCTGCCCGTCAGCCGGGTCGGCGTGGGCAGGGCCCGCGCCGAAGGTTTCGGAGTCGGCGAGCACGGTGTAGATCTCCCACTGCTCTCCGCCGGGGCCGGTGACCCAGGCCTTGTCCTGGGTGGCGAAGCAGCAGGTGGTGCCCATCTCCTCCGCGGTGAACATGCCGGCATCGGTCAGGCGGGTGATTTCGGAGTGCACCGTGGCACTGGAGTTGACCTCGACACCGAGATGGTTGAGGCTGCCACCGGAGCCGGGGTTTTCCAGCAGCACCAGCTTCAGTGGCGGATCGGCGATTGCGAAGTTGGCATAGCCCGGTTTGACCTTGGCCGGCTGAGCGTCAAACAGCGTGGAGTAGAAGGCAATTGCGCTCTGCAGGTCATCGACGTTGAGGGCGAGTTGGACGCGGGACATGGTAGGCAACCTCCTGTTGGTTAGACATATATCGAACTAGTGCCAACATCAGAATGCCACCTTTTTGATATATGTCAAGGTATCTGGCATGGTGGAGTTATGCCCAAAGCATTGCCCATGATCGACATCTCCCAACCGGTGTGCTGTGCCCCGGTGGCCTCCGGGCCCATGAGCGACGACGACGCTCTGGCGGTGGCGCTACGCCTCAAGGCCCTGGCCGATCCCGCCCGGGTCAAGATCATGTCGTATCTATTCAGCTCCAGCGCGGGCGAGGAAACCAGCGGTGAGCTGGCCGCGGTCCTCGACCTTTCGGATGGCACGGTCAGCCATCACCTTGCCCAGTTGCGCAAAGCGGGCCTGGTCATTTCCGATCGTCGCGGTATGCATGTCTTCCACCGCGTACACCCGCAGGGCTTGCAAGCACTGTGCGCAGTCCTGGATCCGCGGTGCTGTCGCTGACGTCCGGCTGAGGTCATTGAGGGTCATCGAGTCTGCCGAGACGCTCAACCTCTGCTTCGCGAAGGCAGCACCCTAACTGTCGGGACCTGGCGCAGGCCGGCTGCATATCAGAATGGAATGCTGCCACGTCCCCAATCGTCGCCGCCCGGACGGGCTCAGCCATTGATCAGGGCCGGCGGGGGATTGACACCCATTAGCCGGACCATTCCTTGTTGCCCTGGCTGGTCGGGCTGGCCAGCGCTGCGACAGCGACGCTGTTGGACCCGGCGCCGCCACTTCTGCCGTCACCACCCGTCACCTGAAAGCGATCCGCCGACCGGCGCTTCCCGTGCCCTGCGCGGCTATCCCGCCCGTGCCCGGCATTAGCGGGGCTGTCCGGGTTGACCGGCGGTGCCGTTGGGGCCGAAGCCGCCGCCTGCGCCGTCTTTGCCCGCCTGGCCGTCGAGGATCCCGTTGCCGCTATGACCTCCCGCACCGCCGGTGCCGGCGGCCCCGCCGGCACCCCCGGTGCCGCCGGCGCCACCGGAGCCGGCTTCGCCAGCACCGCCGAAGCGGCCGAACAGTCCGCCCGCGCCACCAGCACCACCGTTTCCGCCGTTGCCGCCAGTGCCCCCGACACCGCCTTGACCGCCGTCACCGCCGTCACCGCCGGCACCGTTCGCTCCTGCGATGTCGAACTGGGCGCCGGCGCCGCCATTGCCGCCAGCGCCCCCATTTCCGCCGCCAGCGCCCGTGCCACCGATGCCGCCGGCGCCTCCTGGCCCGCCGAAGCCTCCGTTGCCGATCAGCCATCCGCCGCGGCCGCCGGCACCGCCGTTGCCGCCCGTTGCGCCGATGCCGCCAGGCGCGCCCATGGCGCCATCACCTCCGGCGCCACCATTCGCGCCGGGCAGCCCAATGATCTGTTCGCGAGGGGGTGGATTGCCATCTGATACTCCGCCGCCATCTCCGCCCCTGCCGCCGCCGCCGCCGGCTTGCCCGAGGGTGGTGCCATCGCTGCCGGACCCGCCGGGGGTTGCGAAGGGCTGGCCTTGGAGACCGGCGAACCCGTGTTGGGCCGCGCTACTCCACGGATTGATCCCCGCGGCTCCTGTGCCGCCGATGCCACCGGCTCCGCCGTCGCCGCCTCGGCCGAACAGCCCGACGGCGGCGCCGCCGGCGCCGCCGTGGCCGCCATTTCCGCCGTTGACCCCCACGCCGCCGGGCCCACCGTGACCGCCATTGCCCGCGAGCAAGCCGCCCGACCCGCCCGCGCCGCCGGACCCACCAACAAGCCCCGTTCCTCCGGCGCCGCCGTTTCCGCCGTTGCCGAACAGCCCGGCATCGCCGCCGCGACCGCCAGCTTGGCCGGGCGCACCCGTCGCCCCGTCGCCTCCGTTGCCCCAAAGCCACCCGCCGGACCCGCCGGCCTGGCCTGGCGTCGTCGCGTTGACGCCGTTGCCGATCAAGGCGCGCCCCGTGAGGGCCTTTGATGGCGCGTTCGCCGCGTTCAGCAATAGCTGCTCGACATCTGCGACCTCGGTGTTGGCATATGCAATCGCATTAGCCGCCATGGTGCGCACCAGCTGGTCGTGCAATGCCCCCGCCTGAGCACTGATTGCTTGATATGCCTGACCGTAGGCGGTGAACATCGATGCGACGGCCTCCGAAACCTCATCAGCGCCTGCGGCCAGCACTTCCGTGATCGGCGCCCTAGCCGCCTCGTTGGCTTCGCTGATCGCTGAGCCTATGCCCGCCAGTTGTGTGCTTGCCGCTAACAGAATTTCTGGTGTCGTGATCACGAATGACATCCGGAGCTATCTCCATGCACTCGATCGAGGCTGAACCGGGTCGTCGACTACCGGGGCGGTCCACGTTGTCACAGTGCCACCCGTAGCTTTGCGTCCATGTGATTCCTGCTTTGCAGAGCATGCGGCGACTAGGTCCGCGATCTCGTTGACGCCACCAACCGTAGGCAGAGGGTATTCCGAGAAGATGTTGCAGGGATGAAATGCGATGGTCAGGGTGTTATAGCGACGCCGATGAGAAGGCAAATCCGGGCAGTAGCCAGTAGGAAAGCAACCTGCTCCGCGCTCAGTGAGTAACGGCCGGTTTGCGGGCGGGCTCGTCGTAGTGGGCGGGGCCCCGGTGATGGTGACGCCGATACTGACGGATTTCGAAAAGCAAGCCAGCCATGCCCAAAGTGCCTGTGCACACCGACACCAGAATCAGCAAGGGGTTGCCGTGACCGGCGAGCGCGTTACCCAGGACCACCACCGCGGCGGTGCCGGGGAGCAGACCGGCCAGCGTGGCCCACATGAACGGCGATACCCGCACCGCTGAGGCACCGGCGGCATAGTTGATCGCAGCAAACGGTACGGCGGGAATCAAGCGCAATGAAAAAACCGACACCCAACCTCGCTCTCGCAGCCGCTCGTCCAGCCGATCAACCACTCGCTGGCGCGCCAAGCGGTTCAGCCGCCATCCGGTCGCGCGCATCAGCAGCATGGCGATTACGGCGCTCGTGGTGCTGGCGATCACCGCAATCAGCACGCCCACGAGCGGTCCGAAGAGCAGCCCGGCGGCAAGGGTGAACACAGTGCGGGGGAACGGCGGCACCGTGACCACAATGTGCGCCAGCAGAAATGCCAACGGGAACCAGGGACCCACCGACATCGCCCAGTCGCGCCACTGGATTGCTGTGGGCAGCGGAACCAGCAATGCCACCGCACCCAAGACTGTGATTCCTGCCACTGTAGCGACCATCCGTCGCAGCGACACCTGCCGCGCCGCCGCGCCGAGCGCGACAACGAAACCGCGCAGTGTATCGGTGGTTTTACCTATGGCGGCAGCCGTCACGGCTTTTAAGCCTACGGTGCTCAGGTGAATATCGCGTTTCCACAGACTGGCGTTTCGTGTCGCACCGCAGCCTTGCCGGCGCGCCTTGTCATGCCTGTGACGAGCGGCATCAATTAGCCTTGTTAGTTAGGTGGCAGTCTCGAATCAATCCCGGCAATTGCTGCGGAAACAGGAGCAATCGGTGTCCATTGAGGTACCCGAGCTCGCCGACCTAGAACAGGTTCGCGAGCGTTGGCGCAGTGCGGTTGCCGGCGTGCTGTCCAAGACCACCCGTCGTGACCCCGCCGAGTTGGGAGAACATCCCGAACGGTTGCTGGATACCCCCACCCATGACGGGTTCGCGATCCAGGGCCTCTATACCGCCTTCGACGAGCTGCCGGAGCCGCCGCTGCCGGGCCAGTGGCCCTACGTGCGCGGCGGCAACCCGCTGCGTGACGTCAACTCCGGCTGGAAGGTCGCCGAGTCGTTTCCGACCTCGCAGGCGGCCGCGACCCAAGACGCCAACGCGGCGCTGCTGTCCGCGCTCGATGAGGGCGTCAGCGCACTGCTGATCCGGGTGGGGCAGGCTGGGGTGACGCCGGATCAGCTCACGGGGCTGCTGGCCGGTGTGTACCTGAATCTGGCACCAGTGATCCTCGGTGCGGGTGCCGACTACCCGGCGGCTTGCGATGCGCTCCTGGCGCTGGTCGAGGAGCTGGAGCCAGCAGAGCGCGCCACCTTGTCGATCGACTTGGGTGCTGACCCACTAACGGCGTCGTTTGGTGATCGCCCTGCTCCGGTGATCGAAGACGTCGTTACGATCGCCGCGCGGGTTGCGGGTGTCCCAGGTGTGCGGGCGATCACCGTCGACGGACCGGCGTTTCACAACCTGGGCGCCACCGCGGCCTGGGAACTCGCCGGGGTCCTGGCCGCCGCAGTGGCCTACCTGCGTCTACTTACCCAATCCGGGCTCTCGGTTGGCGACGCGCTGCGCAGCATCAGCCTGCGGCTTGCCGCCGATGACGACCAATTCATGACACTGGCCAAAATGCGGGCTGTGCGCCAGCTGTGGGCACGGGTAGCCGAGGTTGCTGGTGATCCATCCGGCGGCGCAGTCACGCTGCACGCGGAGACGTCGCTGCCGATGATGACTCAGCGCGACCCGTGGGTGAACATGCTGCGATGCACGCTGGCCGCTTTCGGGGCTGGGGTGGGCGGCGCTGACACTGTCCTGGTATATCCGTTCGACGTGGCGATTCCCGGCGGCCTGCCCGGTACGCCTCACAGCTTCGCACGCCGGATTGCTCGCAATATTCAACTACTGCTTTTGGAAGAGTCACATGTCGGTCGGGTGCTGGACCCGGCGGGCGGGTCTTGGTTCGTCGAGGACCTCACCGAACGGCTGGCCCAGCAGGCCTGGCAACATTTCCAGTCCATTGAGGCGCGTGGCGGGTTCGCCGATGCCCGTGACTATCTTGCTGACCAGCTCGCCGAGCTTGCCGCCCGCCGCTCCGACGACATCGCGCATCGGCGTATCGCGATCACTGGCGTCAACGAATTTCCCAACCTCGCCGAACCTGCCCTGCCGCAAGGTGCTTCGGTTTCCAGGGTGCGGCGTTACGCGGCCGAATTCGAAGCCTTGCGCGATCGTTCGGATCACCATTTGGCCCGCACCGGTTCCCGCCCGCGGGTGTTGTTGTTGCCGTTGGGCCCGCTGGCCGAGCACAACATCCGGATGACCTTCGCGGCGAACTTGTTAGCATCTGGTGGCATCGAGGAGCTTAACCCGGGGACGGTCGACGCCGCCGGTGTCGAGAAGGCGGTTTGCGATGCGGGCTCACCCAAGGTGGCCGTCGTGTGCGGTACCGACCAGCGCTACCTCGACGAGGCGGCCGGCGTAGTGGCGGCTGCGAGAAATGCCGGGATAGAGCGGGTGTACCTGGCCGGGCCCGAGCAGGCGTTGGGGGAGGCCGAGCATCGGCCCGACGGGTTCTTGACCGCCAAAATTGATGCAGTCGAAGCACTTTCGAATCTGCTTACCCGGTTGGGAGCCTAGTCACGATGACAACCACCGCACCTGCGATTGCCAGTTTCGCCGACGTCCCGCTGCACGGCGGGCGCGCCGTGCAGCCGGCCACCGAACAAGCGGTGGAAAAGTTTGTCGCCGCGGCTGCGGCAGCGCACTCCTACACGCCAGACCAGTTGCACTGGCATACGCCGGAAGGCATTGACGTCAAACCTGTTTACATCGCCGCCGACGGGCGCGCCGCCGCAGCCGACGGTTACCCGCTGCATAGCTTCCCCGGCGAGCCGCCGTTTGTACGCGGTCCGTATCCGACGATGTATGTCAACCAGCCGTGGACCATTCGGCAGTACGCCGGCTTCTCCACCGCTGCCGATTCCAACGCGTTCTACCGCCGGAATCTGGCCGCCGGTCAGAAGGGCCTGTCGGTCGCTTTCGACCTGGCCACCCACCGGGGCTACGACTCCGACCATCCCCGCGTGCAGGGCGACGTCGGAATGGCTGGTGTGGCAATTGATTCCATTCTTGACATGCGGCAGTTGTTCGACGGCATCGACCTGTCGGCGGTGAGTGTGTCGATGACGATGAACGGGGCGGTGCTGCCGATCCTGGCGTTGTATGTGGTCGCGGCCGAGGAGCAGGGGGTACCCCCGGAAAAACTCGCCGGCACCATCCAGAACGATATCCTCAAAGAATTTATGGTCCGCAACACCTACATTTATCCGCCCAAGCCCTCCATGCGGATCATCTCCGATATCTTCGCTTACACCAGCGCCAAGATGCCGAAGTTCAACTCCATCTCTATTTCCGGCTATCACATCCAGGAAGCCGGAGCGACAGCGGATTTGGAACTGGCGTACACCTTGGCCGACGGCGTCGACTACATCAAGGCCGGGCTGGACGCGGGCCTGGACATCGACACGTTTGTGCCCCGGCTGTCCTTTTTCTGGGGCATCGGCATGAACTTCTTCATGGAAGTCGCCAAATTGCGTGCGGGTCGGCTGCTGTGGAGTGAGCTCGTCGCCGGGTTCGGCGCGCAGAACCCCAAATCGCTCTCGCTGCGCACCCATTCGCAGACGTCAGGCTGGTCGCTGACGGCGCAGGATGTCTTCAACAACGTCGCCCGCACCTGCATCGAGGCGATGGCCGCCACCCAAGGCCACACGCAGTCGTTGCACACCAACGCGCTCGACGAGGCGCTGGCGCTGCCCACCGACTTCTCGGCCCGCATCGCCCGTAACACTCAGCTGCTGCTACAGCAGGAATCCGGCACGACTAGGCCTATCGACCCCTGGGGCGGCTCCTATTACGTGGAGTGGTTGACCCATCAGCTCGCTCAGCGCGCGCGTGCCCACATCGACGAGGTGGCCGAGCACGGCGGCATGGCACAAGCGATCAGCGACGGCATTCCCAAACTGCGCATCGAGGAGGCCGCCGCACGTACCCAAGCCCGCATCGACTCTGGCCAGCAGCCGGTGATTGGGGTGAATAAGTACCGGGTCGACGAAGATCAACAGATCGAGGTGCTCAAGGTCGACAATAGCCGGGTGCGCGCTGAGCAACTGGCCAAACTGCGGGACCTGCGGACCAGCCGCGACCCAGGCGAGATCGCGGCCGCCCTGGCTGAGCTGACCCGCGCCGCGGCGGCCCGAGACCGTACCGGCGAAGAGGGTTTAGGCAACAACCTACTGGCGTTGGCCATCAACGCCGCTCGCGCCAAGGCCACGGTGGGCGAGATATCCGATGCGCTGGAAAAGGTGTACGGGCGGCACCGGGCCGAAATCCGTACTATTTCCGGCGTCTACCGTGATGAAGTGCAAGGAGGCGGCAACATCACCCCGCTTTCCAAAGCCAGCCAACTCGTGGAGAAGTTCGCCGAGGCCGACGGCCGCCGGCCGCGCATCCTGGTGGCAAAGATGGGCCAGGACGGTCACGACCGGGGTCAGAAAGTGATCGCGACGGCATTTGCCGACATCGGCTTCGACGTCGACGTGGGGTCGCTATTTTCCACACCCGAGGAGGTAGCCCGCGAGGCCGCCGACAACGACGTCCACGTCGTCGGTGTGTCCTCACTGGCCGCCGGGCATCTGACGCTGGTGCCTTCACTACGCGACGCGCTGGCCACGGTAGGTCGGCCCGACATCATGATCGTGGTCGGCGGTGTCATTCCTCCAGGTGACTTCGACGAGTTGTACGCCGCCGGGGCCACCGCCATCTACCCGCCCGGAACGGTGATCGCCGACGCCGCCATCGGCTTGCTGCAAAAGCTCGCCGAGCGGCTGGGATACCAGCTCGATTAGTGTCCGGCCAACTGCTTTCCGCCAGCCTGCCGCCACGGCCAGATTCGGCTCATCTTCTCGCCGTGGCAGTACGCTCGTTGCGCTCGACGAAGCTGGCACGGTGACTGCGCAACACCTGGCCGAGGCCATCCGCAACGGTGACCGGGCCGCGCTGCCGCGGGCCATCACGCTGCTTGAGTCCACCCGCAAAGACCATCGAGCGCAGGCACAACAGCTGCTGCTAGCGTTGCTGCCGGATTCCGGGAACGCCCACCGCGTCGGCATCACCGGTGTGCCCGGGGTAGGCAAGTCCACCACCATCGAGGCTCTCGGCATGTACCTGATCGAGCAAGGCCACAAGGTGGCCGTGCTGGCCGTAGACCCGTCTTCGACGCGCACGGGCGGCTCTATCCTGGGCGACAAGACCCGGATGGCGCGGCTGGCGATGCACCCGGACGCCTACATCCGGCCCTCGCCCACGTCGGGCACCTTGGGCGGAGTCGCAAAGGCCACCCGCGAAACGATAGTCCTGCTGGAAGCTGCCGGCTTCGATGTGATCCTGGTCGAAACCGTCGGGGTCGGCCAGTCGGAGGTCGCGGTAGCCAATATGGTCGACACCTTCGTTCTGTTGACTCTCGCGCGCAGTGGCGACCAATTGCAAGGCATCAAGAAGGGAGTGCTGGAGCTGGCAGACATCGTGGTGGTGAACAAGGCTGACGGAGAACATCTGCGCGAAGCCCGCATTGCCGCTCGCGAGCTGTCGGCGGCGATCAATTTGATCCACTCACACGAAACGCTTTGGCGTCCACCTGTTCTCACCATGAGCGCAATGGCGGGTTCCAATCTCGAAGAGCTGTGGGATGCCGTCGAGCGCCATCGCTCCGTTCTGACCGCAGCCGGGCAATTCGAAGCGCGTCGACGAGACCAGCAAGTCGACTGGACCTGGCAGCTGGTGCGTGACGCGGTGCTGGACCGGGTGCTGTCGAGTCCGGAGGTGCGCGAGATCCGTTCGGACTTGGAGCGCCGGGTCCGGGCCGGGGAACTGACGCCGGCCCTGGCAGCCCAGCAAATACTCAAGGCTGCCTCGGTCTAACGGATCGGTAAATTAATCCGGGTTTGATATTGGGGTCTGTGAAATCCAAGTAAATTCGAAGCTGTGACGGTAGACACCGGAGTCGATCGCCGCGAGGTCCATCCCCACGATGCCCGTGACGCAGGCCATCGTGTGTCCGGCGCAGCGGACTCCAAATTTTCGTGCGTCGTACGTTTCTTTTCCAGCATGTTCCCCGCCCGCCGATTCGGCGGCGGGGCGCTGGCGGTGTATCTCGACGGCCAACCGGTAGTTGACGTATGGAAGGGCTGGGCTGACCGAGACGGCCAGGTGCCGTGGACGGCAGATACGGCTCCCATGGTGTTCTCGGCGACCAAGGGCATGGCCGCTACGGTGATCCACCGGCTGGCCGACCGCGGGTTGATCGACTACGAGGCGCCAGTTGCCTGGTATTGGCCAGAGTTTGCGGCCAACGGCAAGGATAAGCTCACCGTCCGTGACGTGATGAGACACACGGCCGGCTTGTCGGGCCTGCGCGGCGCCAGCCTGGCAGACCTGTTCGATCACGTCCTGATGGAAGAGCGACTAGCGGCCGCGGCGCCCGGGCGGCTGCTGGGCCAATCGGCATACCACGCACTGACGTTCGGCTGGCTGATGTCGGGGCTCGCCAGGGCGGTCACCGGGAAGAGCATGCGCACCCTGTTCCGCGAGGAGCTTGCCGAGCCGCTGGGCACTGACGGCTTCCATCTGGGTCGACCACCGGCCGGATCGCCCACGAAAGCCGCCCAAATCGTCATGCCGCAAGACATCGCCGCCAACAAGTTACTGACCTGCGCGGTGCACAAGATCGCCAACCAGTTCTCCGGGGGATTCCGCTCGATGTATTTCCCGGGGATCCTGGCGACCGTTCAGGGCGATACTCCCATGCTCGACGCTGAGATACCCGCCGCCAATGGGGTAGTGACCGCTCGCGCGCTGGCGCGCATGTATGGAGCGATTGCCAACGGCGGCGAGATCGACGGCACCCGATTCCTGTCCCGGGAGCTGGTCGCGGGCCTGACCGGTGAGCGGCGACTTCGGCCAGATCGCAACCTCATCGTGCCGCTGGCCTTCCACTTGGGCTACCACAGTCTGCCCATCGGCAACGTCATGCCAGGGTTCGGACATATCGGCATGGGCGGCTCGATCGGGTGGAACGACCCCGAGACCGGAGTGGCGTTCGCGCTGGTGCACAACCGGCTGTTGACCCCGCTGGTGGCCACCGACCACGCCGGTTTCGTCGCTATGTACGCCCTAATTCGGCAGGCGGCCGAAAGGGCGCGCAAGCACGGTTACCAGCCGGTGCATGGGTTCGGGGCGTTGTATTGCGAGCCGGGGGCCGTCGCGGGCTGAGGTCTAGAATCTGTTGCAAGATGGCAGTCGAGTCTCGGGCACTGCCGGCCCAAATTCCGATGCCGACTTTGCGGTCTATTTCGACGGACAGCCCATACCTTTGTGATGTCATCGAGGAGTGTGTCGATATCGCCCAGCGCATCTGCTCGGCGCAGGGTTGGGGTCCGCCGGCTGACAACGGCGACGCCATGAAAGTCCTTGGGCGCCATGGAACACTCACGGCCGCCTAGCAACGCGACGACGACCAGCCGGACGGCAAGGCGTGGTTCGAGCAGGTTATGACCTACCGCTGCAACGGATCCGGGCGCACCTCGAGCTCAGCGACGACGAAGTGCACGCCCACGCTGGCAGTGCGGCGCGCTTCGAGTGTGTGCTCGGCGCTATTCAACTGACGCTGACGCCACCTGCTGTGTCGATGGCACAACGAAACGAACGATGCAGTGCGTCTCTCACCTTCGACGGCGGCGAACTCAGCATCGACCACTATCTGCGCGCCCGTGCCTACGCCTACCACCTGTACGGCTGCACCGCCTTGTTTGGTGAAGTGTCGGCGACGGCCGCTTGATCGGGTCCTGCTGCTGGCGGCGGCTGGTTGCGGGCCGGACCGGCTAGCGGATCGTCCAATGATGGATTCCTGGTGCCGTATTCGGAGCCGGGGCTGGTGGCAGGCTGAGTTAGGGCGACGAATCCTGCAGCGGGAAGCCTGGTTTCGAAGTGCTCGGTAGTGAGCAGCAGTGCAGGCTATCGGGTAGCGACGGACGGGGCGATTTTTTTGACTTGAGATGAAGATCTCGCACGTCGCTTAGAATGTGACGTTGTGTCTGCCGACAAATTCAAAGAACTGATCAAGCAATTCGACTGCCCGGTCGTGCTCGAAATCGGCACCAGGCGGGTCGCCCGAACGCCCTCAACTGTCCATCGAGACTGGGTACCACACGCCGCCAAATACATCGGGTCCGACTTCGCCAGCGGCCAAGACGTGGACGTTGTCGCCGATGTATGTGAGCTATCCACGGTCTTCGGGGAGCAGAGCTTCGACGCCATCATTTCGTGTTCGGTGCTGGAGCACATCCAGTACCCATGGGTTGCTGCTGTCGAAATGTCGCGAACGCTCAAGGTCGGCGGATTCATGTTTGTCATGACGCACCAGACGTTTCCCCTCCACGCCCACCCGCACGACTATTACCGATTCAGCAAGGAAGGGCTCGAGACCCTGTTCAGCCCGCAGATCGGTTTGGAGTGCATCGAGAGCGCTCATAACTATCGGGCGCCGATAATGTCGAACGCTCCCGGCCGGCTGCGCCGAGCAGCGGCACCCAGCTATCTCAACAGCACGATTCTGGTAAAGAAGGTGAGTCATCCGCCGGCGGACTTCAAGTGGCGGGCCGTGTCGGACGCCTAATCTTCCAGCCGGAAGCCAACTTTCAGGGTGACTTGGTAGTGCGCAACGTCGCCGTCCACCAGGTGGCCGCGAACCGATTCCACCTCAAACCAGTCCAGTTTGCGCATGGTTTGCGATGCTCGTGCCAGACCGCTGCGAATGGCCGCATCGATTCCATCGGGTGAAGTGCCGACAATCTCGATTACGCGGTAGGTGTGATTGCTCATCGCGTCCCCTTAGCTTCGTTTGGTGCGACCTTATAGGGGGTGACGGACGGGGTAGCTGCGACACCCCCCGGAAGACCTATCCGAGGCTTTCGAATTCGGAGATCTGCTCCTCTGTAAACCGCGAGCGGGTCGGCGCCGTCGTACCCGTCGTACCGAATTGATCGTCTCAGTCACGGTGTCGCGGAAACCCAGCCGGTTACCCCAGCCAGCAGGTTCGACTCCCGCGGATGCTCACCGGGTTGGCGATCCCAATGTGCGCCGCCGCCCCACAGTTCGGCGGCCAGCGTCGCCACCTGGTCGACCTCGACGAAGCTGTCCCGTCCCGGCCCAAAGGTCCATTCGCCCAGACCGGAGTTGGCCAACAGCGCGTCGACGAGAGCGAGGTAGCCGTTAAGGCAGTCGAGCACGTGCTGCCGGGGCGGCACCGCCCCATGGCGTTGGTCTAGTAGATGTAGCGCGGCTCGCTATGCGACTCGCGGACCAACGACTGGGCCGCCATGTTGTACCACGACGTCCGGGGCCGGCGCTGCACTGCCGCCGCTGTGGCCTCGGCGTCGCGGATGTCTACACGCAGTTCCGATACCAGCTGCTCGGCGAGTCGGGCGCGCTCGGAAAGGCTGCCGTTTTCTGGGTCGAGAGCCAAACCGGACACCTGTTGCCCTCGGCTGAGCAAGAGCAACGTGAGCTGCGGTCCTTTGAACCCGGTATGACCGGTGACCAGATAGTGCACGGCTATCGGCTCGGTTTTAGCAGGAGCCTGATCTCCTTGGGGCTGACGGCCACCTTGAGAAATCGCTGCTATTGCGCCGTCATGTAGAAGTAGGTGTATGGCGGAAATGCCTGCGTAACCACCGTGCCGTTCACAGTTGCGAACGCACTGCGCGCCAATGCTTCGTAACCGTCCGGTGAGCGCACATGCCGACCGCGATCGAGACTGATCAGCAATCTAGCGATCCGGTTCTGCCGCTCAATAAAGACGTTGTCGACCGTGATCACCCGCCCACCGGGTTTGAGAACCTGTCGTAGCAGCGCGAACAATTCGCTCACCTGCGCATCGTCCATATGGTGCAGCACCGCCGAGACGATCGCGATATCAACCGGAGCCAGCGCGCGCGCCTGTTTGGATCCGAAAAGGCCAGTGTTGAAGGTTCCGCGGTCGCCGTAGGTCTTGCGCGCCTTCTCCACGTAGGCGGCATTGGGCTCCCAGCCGATGTACTCCACGTCCGGCAGGTGCGCGAGCAGATGCGCGGGTCCGCAGCCGATGTCCAGGACGCGATCTCCCGGTTGGGCACGGACGAAATTCTGCGCGAAGCCTCGCCGCAGCTTGTCCGCTCCCATCCGACGCTGCACGGTTTCGTACAGTTTCGGATTGCGGAGTGCTGCGTATAGGCCGTGTTTGCGTTCAGATGCCAATGCTCAATCCTTACTGCAGACTGCAAGGCAGCTGGTGCCGAATGGAATAGTGCCCCCCGCCTCGATACGCTGCGCTTCTTTGTCGAGTAGTCGGTCGATGATACGAGCTGAAATGCCTTCGCGGACATGCTCCGAGGTTTGTAGCTCAGCATCGGCGGGTTGTCGCAGACCCACCCGAGTAGGCAGTGTCCTGAGCAGAAGTACAGCTGGCGGCAGTGGAGCGAATATATACGTGGCATACAGCTGCGTGAACCCGCTGCCGATCACGGCGCGTCTCAGGCTTCGCAGCGTGTACCTGCGAAAGTGCCCCGCCACAACGTCATCGGCCGAGAACAGGAAGGTGTAGGCCGGCACAGTCAGGAACAGCAGACCACCAGGCCGCAGCAGCGAACGAACCTGGCGCAAGGCACCGGCCTCGTCCTCGATATGCTCGAGCACGTCGAACATGCCGGCAGCGCCGACGCTGCCTGGCGCCATGCCGACGTCCTCCAACCGGGCACAGATGACTGGGTCAACGCCGCGCGCCCGCGCCGCGAGAGCACCGTCAATGCCCGGTTCCAGCAGTGCGCACGCAAGTCCTGCCGCCAGTAGGCCTTTGGCGACATAACCGTTGCCCCCACCGATATCGAGCAGCGCATCCTGCGGCGCAAAGCGCCGTACTACGCTCGCGATGCAGCGGTTCCGGTGGCGGAACCAGAACGAGCGGTCCTCCACCTCCAGGCAGGCCGCATTTCCGTGTTCAGGATAGGACACGGATGCGTGCTGACGTGCAAACCAGATACCGTCAACGCGGAGCTCCAGGCCCGGGGCCACCTTGGCAAGGTCAAATGTCATGCGCGGTGTATCACGGGGGTTGGTCGGGTCTGATAGAAGTCCAGCACGATACTAGCTACCTCCTCTACGTCCTGGTCGGAAAGGTCGAAATACATTGGCAGCCTTACCAACCGGGCGCTGAGTTCGTCGGTCCTGGGCAAATTGCGTTGCGGCATGCCGAGCGAGTGCGCGAACGGCGAGGAATGCAGTGGCACATAGTGAAATACGGCGAGGACGCCAGCTGTACGCAGATGCGCGATGAGCGCTGTGCGCTCCTCGATGTCGGCAGTCAAGACGTAGAACATATGGTAGTTGGTGGTGCAATCCATCGGCACCACCGGGATTCGAATCACGCCCTGCTGCACCAATGGCGCGAGAATCTTGGCATAGCGGTCGAATACTTCACCCCTCCGTCTGGTGATTTTTTCCATGTTTTCGATCTGGCCCACCAGGAATGCCGCGAGCATATCGGAGGGAAGGTAAGAGGAGCCCACGTCCACCCAGGTGTATTTGTCAGCCTGGCCGCGGAGGAATTGGCTACGATTGGTTCCCTTTTCCCGCAGGATCTCGGCTCGGCGCTCCATGGTTGGATCGTTGATCAGCAGTGCGCCGCCCTCGCCGCAGGAAATGTTCTTCGTTTCGTGAAAGCTGTAGCAACCGAGGTGACCGATCGTGCCCAGCCATCGATCTTTGTACCGGGCGAACACGCCTTGCGCTGCGTCCTCGACGACCAGTAATTCATGGCGGTCGGCAATATCCATGATCAGGTCCATCTCGCAGGCCACGCCCGCATAATGGACGGGGACGATCGCCCGTGTTCGCGGCGTGATTGCCCGCTCGATCAGTTGCTCATCGATGTTGAGCGTATCTGGCCTGATGTCCACGAACACCGGCCTGGCGCCGCGGAGCACGAATGCGTTCGCCGTAGAGACGAAGGTATACGACGGGACGATCACCTCGTCACCGGGCCGCAGATCGCATAGTAGGGCGGCCAGTTCCAGCGCGGAAGTGCAGGATGTCGTCAACAACACTCGGCTGGCGTTGAAGCAGTTTTCCAGCATGGCCTGGGCGCGCTTGGTAAAGGGACCGTCGCCACTAGCGTGCCCACCCGCGACCGCTTCGCTGACATAGGTTAGCTCGGACCCGACGACGGCCGGTTTGTTAAACGGGATGCGGATAGTCGTCATTCGAACCGCATGACGGCCTCCCATCCGCCGACAAGATTCCAGCGGGGCGGACGGTTGTGACGGCGTAAGGCCTGTTCCAGCACGGCCGGCGCCTTAAGGGTGTGGGCCAGGACAGTGCGCGCTGGGGCGTGTGCGAACGTCGTCTCCACCAGCGACGGCCGCGACGAGAGCAGCCCGCCGTTGATCCCGAAAGTCTTGATGAACTTGCCCCAGAAGACGCTCCCCATGTCGTGGACATGACCCGGATAGGTGATGTCGATCGACCGGATGATTCGCGCCAAGGGCAGCACGAACGGCGTGCGCGCATACATGTAGGTGCCGCTGCCTGCACAGGCGATGACCTGATTAATCGCGGTGTAAGCGTCGGGTATATGTTCGAAGATCGCACTGGCGAGGATCAGGTCGTGCCCGGCTTCCACAGTTGTCAGGTCGCGATGCGCATCCATGCTGACGTCAGGGTCTTCTGGATCCCGTGGTTCGCTGAAGTCCACAACATCGATCGTGATCGGCGCCGATTTTCGATCACGATGCAGCACTTTTGCGATTGCGATAGAGAGCGAACCGTCACCCCCGCCGTAATCGAGAATGCGTAGCGGCGCCGATCGTCTCAGGTTCGGCATCGCACGCAACACGTGGCGTGCGAAGCGCCCCGGATTGTGAAGCGTATGCCGCAAGGGGCCGTGAGAGTAATACTCGGCGTAGTAGCTTTCCAGAACGTCGGGTTTCGGCATGTGGGAGGCGGAGGCCGCCCCGCAGGTGGCACATTCCAGCATGTCGATGTCCGGATCGCTTTGCACGCGAAATATCGGGCGGCGGGGGCGCGACGAGTGGCAGACAGGGCACATTTCAGTTGCGTCTTCGACGCCTGGGGCGCCGAGCCGCTTGCCGCGATGAAACCCTGTCGCTTGGACCATAGAGTTCATCCTCGCAGCCGGGCGTCGTCTGGCGGCGTGAGATCCAGCAAGTTTTGCACTCGCAGACAGTCAGCGTACGGCAACCGATCGTCGCGATCGACCAGAATCGGCTTCAGCCCGGCCTCTCTGGCACCGACCACGTCGGCGACATACTCGTTACCCACGTACACGACCTGATCGGCATCGAGCCCATTGCGGTCGAGAAATGCGTCGAAACAGGCCCGCGCCGGCTTTTCCGCGCCGAGCAGCTCCGAGGAGGCGGCGTCGCCGACCAGATGGCGCAGCCCCGCGCGCACCAGCACATCCTCGAGGTGCTTGTCCCAGTTGGCCAAGGCATGCACGTCGACATGCGCTCCGACTGCGGTCAGAGCAGGGGCGGCATCGTCGAAGGCTACCCACCGGCGTCGTGCCGTAAATCGCGACAGCAGCAGAGGATGCAGGCGGTCGAACGATCTGTCTATTCCCAGCACTGTGCACAATGCCCGATTGAACGCTGCGTAATACGCGTCCTTCTTGGCTTTGCTGGTCAGTTCACTACTCTTCATCTGCATGGCGAAATTGACGACCTCATAGGCGCGGGTGATTTCCAGCAAGGCGATGTCGAGTCCCAGTTCGCCGGCCGCATCTTGAAAGATCTGCTCAGGTGACGGGTCCAGACGCAATAGTGTGCCCGCGCAATCGAATACTACGGCACGGCAATTGGCGATGGTGGCAGCCGCGGTCAGCACGGATCTACCTGCAGTTCGCTGCCTTGCCGGTAGACAGTGGCCAGCTGTGGGCAGGCGGGGGCGATCGCGTCGCCGCGGCCAAAGTGCCGCACCAGCCGAAGCGGATCATTGACACCGATGGCGATGCGCATCTCGGTCGATCCGGATAAGCGCGCATTGATTTCGAACACCAGTGGTCCGTCGTCGTCATGCCAACGAAGTTGTGCGTTGATGGCCCCGATGCCGGGAACGCGCTCGCCGAACGCCGAGATGAATTGCTGCATGTCAGGATTGTCGACAACGCGGGCACGCACGGTACGGCCTTCCTCGAGCGATCGCTCCATGGAGATCGCATCCTGCATCACACCGTGCGCATCGTAGAGGAACCCGACAGTGAACTCGGGACCCTCGACATATCGCTGAAAGCAGTAGTTCCGCGGCGACGCCGCGATGAATTCCTTCGCTGCAGCGCGATCCGACAGAATCTTGATGCCTTGGCTGGCGTGACCATTTCGTGGTTTGGCCAGGACTGGGAATACCAGCTCGCCGACCGTGGCCGTCCCGAATGTGCTTGGTGCGGCTATGCCGTGGTCTGACAGAAACTGGGAAGTCAACAGCTTGTCCTCGGCCGCTTCGACCAATTCGGGCGGTGCCAGCACCACCTTGCAGCCGGTTTGGGCGAGCATCTCACGGGCGTCCGACAGGACAGCGGTCTCCGAGTCGATGCATGGCAGCAGGACTTCGATTTCGTGGCGGCTCAGTGCGGCTTTCAAGGCTTCCGGGTACGCGGGCTCCCTGACCAGCGGAAGCCGCATGCGGTCGTCCGGGTCAGGTTCCGGAGATGCGCCGGCATCGAGTCCGAGAATCCAGATGGGCTCGGCGCCAGGTGGATTGCAGCGCAGGCCACGGATGGCGCCACGCCCGACATCGCCGCTGACTCCGGTAATCGCCACCCGCAGTGTCATGACGCGTCAGACAGGTGGTCGGCCAGGCTGCGAAAAAATGGATGTAGCCGCTTGGCGATCCGGTTTACGAACACCGGCTCGGGTCCCCGTCCGGCATAGCTCTCATCGACTATCCGGCTGCAACTGCCCAATCTAGTGCGAACAAGCTCCGCGAGCGCTGCGATCTCGTGTGTATCGTCCGAAAAGGCGTTGACGACAGCGGGACTGCGGTTCTCTTGCACCAATGCCACCGCCAGTTCTGCGACATCGGCCACGTGAATGAAGTTCTGACGGTAGGGTCGCGGCCCCCGCATCACCAACGGCTCGTTTCGTTGTGCCCTCGCGACCAAGATGGGAAGAAGGGTCGTTCCCACCATTCCGGGGCCGTAGATCGAGGAGGCGCGCAGGTGCGTCACCGCGACGTCCGGCTTGTCTTGTCTGACGAAATCGAGGCTGCGTTCGGCGGCCCGCTTGCTGGCTGCGTATGAGCCGTCGCTCACATCGCCGTCCACGGTGGGGGCGTCTTCATCGATCAACCATCGATCGGTGGCTGGCTGCTGGTAAACGGAAACGCTCGAAAGATGGACGATCCGCCGCAGCGACTTGGCCGCGGATAGCGCCGCGGCAAGCGTTGCACTGGCGATAGTGTTGTCGCGATCAAAGTTGTCGGAGCGTGCCGGAATTGCCGCCGCGCAGTGGACTACCGCAGCAACGTCAAAGCGCATCGGATCGTGAAGCGCTCGCGGATCGGTCAGATCGACGGCCCAATCAATGCCTGGCCCCGCGCGCCGCGCATGCGCCACAACATGCACGCCACGGGACCGAAGCCGCTCTGTCACGTGCCTTCCGACCAGACCGGCAGCGCCCGTCACCAGGATCGACTCGATCATGCCGGACATGCGAGACAACGGTTAAGCCCTGTGCTCTGAATCATGCTGCCGTCACCGGCCGTCAGCGCTATCGTGCGTCACGGTCTCTCTCACCACGTAGGTGGGCCGGTCCATGCTGCGAAAGTGCATACGAGCGAGGTACTCGCCGATGATTCCGAGCGCGAAAAGCTGCGCCCCAGAGAAGATCGCGATGATCGAGGCTAGGAACGCGAAACCGGGAACCTCACTGCCGTTGATTAGGTAATTGGCGCCGACCCAGACGAAGATAGCGACGCCGAATAAGACCAGCGCGAACCCGATTAAGCTGGAGATCTGGAGCGGCAGCGTACTGAACCCAGTCATCAAGTCAATCGCGTAGCGGATGAGACGGGTGACCTTGTACCCGCTGACGCCAGCCGCGCGCGGCGCGTGCCGCACCTTGATGGCGGTGAATCGAGTCGTCGTCCAGGTAAGCAGCACATCGATTGACACGGTTGGGCTGCGATAGTCGCAGAAGCCGTCCCGCAACCGGGTCCGGAATGCGCGGAAGGCGCTCACGTTGCGCGCTGTCTCAGCGCCCATGGCGCTAGCCAACGCCAACTTCGTCAGGCGCGAGGCGGCGTTGCGCAACAGCCCATGCTGCTCAGTTTGCGGAGCGCCGTAGACGACATCGACATCCGGCCCAAGTGCGGCAAGCAACGGCGCGATCTCACTCACCGGATGCTGCAGGTCGTCATCCATCGTGACTATGACGTCATGGCGGGCGGCGCGAATGCCGCAGAGCAAGGCATTGTGCTGGCCGTAATTGCGGCTCATTCTGACACCGTGTACGCGCTCGTCCGCTGCAGCCAGTTCCGCGATGATGGACCATGACTCGTCGTCGCCGCAATCCTCCACGAAGATGATTTCGAACGTCGGAGCGATTTTCTGCATCGCGATGGTCAACTGGCCGTACAACTCGCGCAACGTCGGTGCTGCGCGATAAACAGGTATGACAACACTCAATGTGTGCACGGCGCCTCCCGATCGCAGCTTGCAGTCTGTCATAGCTCCCACAGCAGATGCCTGCATATCGGAAGAACGGGTGCATGTCGGGTAAAGGGCCGGAAAGGTGCCGAGCTCTGGCAATGCCTGGCCCTATGCGGACGCCCTGCGCTCAGCCGTCAACCCCAGACCAGTGCGGGCGAACCGGCAGGTAGTCTCGGACCGACTGGGGGCTGTAGCGAAACGCGCCCACCGATACGTCCCGAATTCGGCTGCTTGTGCGGCGATTCCACGATCGAAGCGGGTCTGGCGACGAAAACCCCGGTATACCATCAAGTTTCAGCAGATGACACAGGCGCTTGTGCTGATGACTGCACGACCTGCTCTCCCGTCTCGGTCGGTTCTGGTTCACCGCCGGGTGAGTTGGCCGGTCTCCGTGCGTAGGAGGCGATGATCACCGCGCACGCGATCAGCCAGAACACCGGCGCGTAAGTCACCGTGGTGGCAACAACCGACGTGCTACCGATTTCGCCCCTGGCTCCCATCTGTCCAAAGATCGATACGGGGACCGGCGGGCCCGGAAGGGCGATCTGGGCAATGCTGACCGCCGCGGCCAAACCCACACATACACCGACCGCACGACGGCGGTCCCCGTGGGCCGCTAGCTGGTCGAATATCCCCGCACCGGGCGGCCCGTCGGGGTCTCGGACAACAAGCGCAGCGACCGGCAAAACGAACACGAGGTAGTAGAAGCTGGTATAGGAGGGAAAGAGGGCTGCGGTGGCGAGCAACACGATGCCCGCCATCACGGGCGGGATGCGTCGTCCCAGGGCCAGCACGGAGCAAACGACGAGGAGCAGGACGACATACCCGAGCAACGATCGTGGCATGGCGAGGAAGCCCTCTGGGATTTTGCCCGTCTGGGCGCTCTTGATGCTGTCCGGGATCAGCAGGAGCGCCCTGCCGAACGACACGTTGCGCGTGTCGGCCAGCCCACCGAACGAACTGCTGAACTTGATGATGTTGTGCATCGACTGGGTGACGGTCTGTGGAAAGTCCCGAGGCCACAACAAAAAGGCGGCAACGTTCGAAATCGCGATGCCGCCAATGGCCAGGCCGCCCCACCGCCATTGTCGTGCCGCAAAGAACACGAGCGCGAGGACGGCAAACTGTGGCTTCACCAGTGCGGCCAGAACCACCATGACCGCGACGAGGCCCCACCGCTGTCGGCGCAACGCCACGAAGAAAACCAGCGCGATTGGAGCCACGAACCCCGCCGAATTCCCCCGGTCAACGACCGCCCACACCGGAATGGCCGCGGCGCCCAGCGCCACAAAGACCACCACCCGCTCAAGACCATGCGTCCCCCGGGCCGCCCAGACGGCGGGAGATAGGACCGCGAAGGTCAGTGCGATCAGATAACCGATCAGCCCCAGGCGCGGGACGCCCAGCCAATGCGCGGGGAGCGCGAACGACAAGTGCGGTAACCACCCGGCCGCCGGGTACCCGACCGTTATCGGCTGATAACTGGGTGGCAGGGCGATCGGATAGTCCCATGGGTTGGGTTGCAACCCAGCGGACACGACCATGGCGTAGTCACTGAAGCAGTGCCGACCGACATTCATGCCCCAATCGAGCCAGCAGTCCTGGGGAGGATAGAGCAGAGAGGAAAGCACGTCGACCGAGTTGCACTGGGTAAGTGCGTAGGCTGTCGCCGCCGAGACCGCTGACGCGAGCAGAATGGCGCCGAGCAGGATGGTGCGCTCGGATTGCGAAGTGACCGCCCGGGGGCGCTTCCGGATCGCCTCGCGCTCACCCCTAATCCCCTCGAAGGATCGGGTCATCTGCATCCTCCTCGGTTCTGCGCGATGGGGTTACGGAGCAGGAGACCCGGCTCAGCCACCGGGATGATCATGGCCGAGCCCCCTAGGATGCGCGGCGCATGAGGCGGTCAGTACGACGACCGGCGTCCGCGGGCAGCATAGCGTTTGATCCAACCACAGCGGGTCGGCGACGGCACCGATTTCCTTCATGACGCCAACGGGGGCGATTGCATGCAGCTGACGCATAAATTCATAGGCGTAGTTGATTCGACTGTTTTCTGCGTCTCCGCAAGTCGCGCCAGTAGGTTCGCCACGATGGCTGCCAAACGGCGATGTCTTCGCCGACCGCAAACAAGTTCTCGGTTCGCGTCTTTGCGAATGGCAGCAGTCGATCCGTCGCGTAGTTGTTCGCGACGTGGTAGACCCAGGACCAGCGTGGCGTCGTGCGGGTGACGGGATCGACCGGTGACGCATAACGAACCGAGAAGCCTTGCGGAGGGCTTTCAAAGCACAAACCCATCGCGGCCCGCTCGGCAACACCCCATTCCGGGCTGACCTCTTTGCTGCCCTTGATATCAAAAGATCGTGTCTGCACGTACTCCTCGGCGAGTTCACGATCCAAGACGAACATCGCATCGTAGGGGTAGTCCAAATTCACGAAAGAGTAGCCGTCGACGTCGACATGCTTACGAGCATCGAAATCGCTGAGACCAACCTGGTCCAACAGATAAAGATGATTATCCTGGTCATTGTACTCGATGCGTTGGAAGGATGGGATCAGCCTCGCCGCCCTGAGTTTTTCGCGATAATGCACAAAATAGCAGAAATTATCGAATGAGAACAGGATATCTTCTTCGAGATAAATGAAGTGAGTGTAGTCGGACCCCTTGGCGAGAAATCTGTCCGCAATAAGCCCTTTGTGAGTCCATGGTAGTAGCCAGGGATCGGCGAGATCGGTAAAGCTGGCGATTGACAACGTCTTCCGCGATCCGGACCTTAAGGGATAATCCTTGAGCAGTGGTTCGGCGAGGCTGTTCACCTTACCGAGGGAATCCTGGTCATCCACATTGCTGGTCACGACAATATCGAGATCTTTCACCGGAAATTCCGACAGCGCCCGAATGATCTGAAAGAGATTTGGAAGTCGCGATTCACGAAAATGGAACGTAATCGCGACAAGAATCCGAAACGGGTAGCTGGGGATAATATCCAAAAGACGACCTCCCCTCTCGTTGGCCCGCCACAAGTCCTGCGCCGATTATCACAGACCCTGCCCAGGCGGCACACGTCCGCATTGGCATGATGCGGCACGCCGATGGCGGGCGATCTTACGGCTGGCCGGGGGAGTGCACCCGCGAGGGCGGTTTGATGAGCAAACCCTGGCCGGTGGGTAGTGCGCACACTGTCACGTTATGCGCCCGGGCGAACTCGTCGGTTGCGACCCCTTGGGGCTCATAGCCGCGGTAGGCATAGTCGTCGAGCAGGACCGTTGCGCCCGGGACAAGGCGGTCCCAGAAGTACTCGAGCGCCGCGATCTCCGGGGGAGCGCAGTTCATGTCGAGGTGCAGATAGGCGACGTGGCGCGACGGTACTTGTGCAAGGGTTTCCGGAACGACACCCTCCACGATGTGCGCGCGAGGCCATTCCGCAAAATTCGCCCGCACCGAATCTGCTCCCTTGACGTAGAAACCGGTTTCCAGGTTGTCCGTATTGTGTTGCAGCGCAACGTCACGTTCGTCGGCGGCCACGAATCGCTCATCCATCCCAGCAAAGGTGTCTAACAAGTAAAAGTCACGGTCGAGCGCATTCCAATCCAAATATTCCATGATAGCGCTGCTCATAAACCCTTTGTTGACACCGCATTCGACAAAATCGCCGTCCAGTCGCGACGCTATCGAGGCGACCCACAGCGCGATATGGGCACGCCAATGGATCCGATAGTCGTCGGTGCCTCCGATCGCCTTGACCCCCCGAGCGTAAGCCCTAACGAACGCCGGGTCCTGCATAAATGCGTGCGTATGCACGCTGACCAGACCGTCTTGTGCGTAAGTTCGCGACAACACCGCATGCAATCCGAGCCTAAGTTTCGCGCGTTTCCAGCCGATCGCTTGCTGGACTTCACGAAAATTCATGACGCTACTTGATGTACGCCAAGCCGGCTCTGTTTCATGGCAAGCCATGAAACAGTATCTGCGCATACGTGGAGTGAATCCTCGCATCGCCCGCGAACAGGAATGTCACCGAGCAACATTTGTTCTCCCTATGGAATGCCAAACAGTTATGTTCATCTGCCTCCCCGGTGAGGTTACGGTCATGCTAGACGGTTGCAGTCTGGCTCACTTCGACTTCCCCGGTTCCCTGAGACTTGGCTATGAGCAATCCTGCGTGGCGCTGCTCGTGCCTCCCGAACCACCGGCGCAGCGTGTGGCTCCGCCGGCTCGTTGCCTGCCGGGTGATGCGGCACCGGCGCGGATACCGTGGTCAACCGGCTAATCGCGGAATTCTCGCCACAACGACCGGTAAATCTGCGAAACTTCCTGCGACGGGAAGACGTTGGGGGCAGAGGGTTCGGCGCCCTGTCGTCGAGAATTGGGGGAGTATGTTGATGAAACTAGCGCTCAATGTGCTACGAGTTGCGACCACGCCGCCCGGCGTCGGCATGCATCGCACGGCCTCGTGGCGATATCCGAATCAAGCGCTCTGATCAGATCTTTGTGATCGAAAAGGAAGAAGATGCGGCGAGCAGTCAAAGAATTCGCACCGAGATCACCGGCAGACCTCTACTATGTTTTGAAATACGCGAGATGGCAGTTGCCGGTTCGTCAGAAATACGTGCCATTTGTGGAGAGCAAATACGGGATCGAGATCGGTGGTCCGAGCGCGCTGTTCAGCACAATACTGCCGCTATATCCGTTCATTGGGGGACTGGACGGGGTCAACTTTGCTACCGACACAGTGTGGGAAGGCAGCATCAGCGCCGGCAATGATTTCAACTATTACGCCGGAAAGTCTGGTCGCCAGTTCATCTCCGAAGCCGTCAACCTGAGCGAGATCCCCACCAACCGTTACGATTTTCTGTTGTCGTCGAACTGCCTGGAACACGTGGCCAACGGCATCAAAGCCCTCACCGAGTGGAAGAGGGTGATCAAGCCCGGTGGAGCACTTATACTCGTTCTTCCCAAGAAAGAAAGTAACTTCGATCATCGTCGGCCGGTAACCAAGTTCGAGCATTTGTTGGATGACTTCAATCACGACGTCGGAGAGGACGATCTCACCCATTTAGAGGAGATTTTGGCACTTCACGACTTATCAATGGACCCGCCTGCCGGTAACTTGGAGCATTTTAGGCAACGAAGCCTGAAGAACTTTGAAAACCGGACCCTTCATCACCATGTGTTTGATGTCCCGTTGATCGAGCGGATGCTGGACCACCTTAGGTTTGAGATCGTGGATATCACGACCACTAAGACGGATTTCTTCGCGCTTGCCAAAAAAATCCCGAGAACGGCATCGCTTGCGAATGATGACGCACCACGCGTCTGAAATCACTCGAGCATTCCTCAACCGGATGCGCAACGAAACCGAGCGCGCCGCCTATCGGATTGCCGAGCGGTACCGCGAAGACGGCGACGCGATCGGCTTCATCTGCGAAACCCACCTGGAGCTTCCCGCACAGCCTCCGTCGGGGCCGCGAACCCTGATTCTGTTCGCACACTTCGATGCACAGGGAATTGTCGACCCGTACGTTGTCTACTACTTGAAGGCGTTGCACGGCCTGGGCGCCACGATCGTGTTCGTGTCCGGTGCACCCAACCTCACTCCCGGCTCGGTCGATGCGATCCGCGACTACTGTGCCGGCATCTATACACGTGAGACCTTGTCACTTGACTTCGGGTCATGGCACCTCGCGTGGTGCATCATGCGGCAGCACGGCTGGTCGCTTAATCAGTTCGACCGTTTCGTCATCGCCAACGACAGCGTGTTCGGTCCGCTGTTCCCCCTGGGAGAGATGTGGGGTACCTTTCGTGGTGCCGACATGTACGGTGCCAGCGAAAGTACCCAACAGCAGCCGCACCTGCAGTCCTACTTCTTGGCCTGGGACCTCAACCGGCGCACCCGCCCCTTCCTCAACGACTTCTGGGATGATTTCCAGTACGTCGTCGACAAGCTATTGCTTATTCGGCAGTACGAGGTCGGTATTTCCGCTCGCGCCCGCGACTCCGGCCTCAGCCTCAAGCCCTTTGCCTCTGCCGCTGCGGTCAAGGAAACCTATGCGCGACAAGGGCATCCACGGTCCAAGATCCTCTCCCGCAAGCGTGGCATCAACAACACCATCTACTACTGGGATGGCTTGATCGAGCACCTGCGCTTCCCTTTTCTCAAAGCCAGCCTGCCCCGGCACAACACGCCCTGGCAGGACTCGATAGCGGAATTGCGTGATTTCATCGAGCAGCACACTGACTACCCGTACGGCCTCATTCAATCGAACGTCGACAGGCTCGGCCTCGGAGCCGCGAGCTGGGTCAGGCCGAGCGACACCATATTACGAATCCGGTCATGGCTTGAGGCCCACAGCGTGTGATGATTGCAGCGTCGGACTCGGTCCCGAGGGCAATACCGTGGAGAATTTGTGAAACTCGTCGACGCGCTGAGCTCTCACTCCGCGCGCGCGAGAGCCGCGCGGCGCTACCGTCGGAATGGCGGCGCATTGGGCTTCATCTGTGAAACCCACCAAGAACTTCCCGCGCAGCCACCGTCCGGTCGGCGCACGCTGATCCTGTTCGCGCACTTTGATCCTCAGGGAATCGTCGACCCCTACGTCAGCTACTACTTGGAAGCGCTGTATGACCTGGGTGCAACGATAATTTTCGTTTCCGGGTCACCCAGCCTCACAACGGATTCGCTGGCTCCGGTCCGCCAATTCTGTACCGGCATCTATACCCGGGAGACATTGTCCCTGGACTTCGGCTCGTGGCACCTGGCATGGTGCATCATGCGAGAGTACGGCTGGTCGCTCGACCAATTCGACCGTTTCGTCGTCGCCAACGACAGCGTGTATGGTCCATTGTTTCCCCTCGAAGAGATGTGGAACACGTTTCACGGCGCCGACATGTACGGCGCCATCGAAAGCAAGGAGCAGCTGGGCTCCCACCTGCAGTCATTTTTCCTGGCATGGGATCTCAATGCGCGCACCCGCCCCTTTTTGAACGATTTCTGGAGTCGCTTCCAATATGTCGTCGACAAGCGGATCCTGATCTTGCGTTACGAGATTGGCATATCCAGGCGCGCCCGCAATGCCGGGCTGCGGCTCAAGCCATACGTCTCGGCCGCCACCATCAAACAGACTTACGGGCTTGCGCCCGAGCACCAATGGGCGATCAGGTTCACCGGCCCACCCCTGAACAACACCATCTACTTCTGGGACGGCTTGATCGAGCACTTGCGGTTTCCGTTTCTCAAGACGATCCTGCCGCGCTACAACACGCCCTGGCATCACTCCATGCCATATCTGCAAGATTTCATCGAGCAGCACACCGACTATCCCTACGAACTCATCGAGTCGAACGTCGACCGGCTCGGCTGTGGCGAGCCGGCCTGGGTAACGCCTTCGCGCAAGACCGTTCTGCAGGACAAGATCATCGATGAAATCCTGAACTTCAAGGAAGACCTGCGCCGCCGTTCGCGCTGACTGCAAGCGCCCTGACCTCAGGTCGGCAAACTCGATACACGGTCGCGTAGCCGCCGGGCGCGCGCGAACTCTTGAACCGGTGCCCGGGTAAGGCTTCTAAGGCGTAGGCCGCGATCCGGTCCGAACACGGCGATCATCAGGAACTGCAGCAGCCAGATGACTGCCCACCACCCCGTAGCGCTGATCCGAATCGCATTGGTGGACGCGGGATCCACGATCAGCCAGGTGAGGATGCGAAGCTGATCAAGCCAGCTGCGCTGGGTCCTGGTGTTACGTGCAGATTCCGTGGCTGCCGATTGGTTGCGCACCGACAGTTGTTGCGGCACAAAACAGACTGCCGATCGCAGCATCAGGCGTAGCCAGAAATCCAGGTCGACGAGCTGATAGATGTCGTCGCGAAGACATCCCACATCCAGCGCCAGCTGGCGCCGGAACATCACCGAGGTCGGTTCGCCGATCCAGTTGCTGCCCGCACCCATCAGCATCATCTGAGTGACTAACGAGGTTCCCCGATTGTATGCGCGTAACTTCACAAAGAAAACGTGTGGCTTGCTGAGCGTCCGTAGCCACCATGGGATGTCGGCGTTCAACACACGTCGGGGTGCGAAAGCAAGCCCGACGCCGGGGTCGTCGAAACATGCCGCGAGTGTCTGTAGTGCCCCGGGCAGCAACCAGTCGTCGCCGTGTACGAATTGGATGAGATCGCCGTGCGCGAGCTCGATGCACTTGTTGTGGTTGCCGTTAAGCCCGAGCCGAGTTCCGTTACTTACCAGGCGGTCGCCGCTTCTGAGCATCGTCGCGGCGATGGCGGCACACCCGTCTGGGGAAGCGTCGTCGACGACTACGATCTCGAACTCGATTCCCTGCTGATCCACGATGCTCTGCAGACAACGCGCGATTGACACGCTGTTGTTGTACATCGGTACGCACACCGACACCCTGGGGGGCGCGGGCGAATCGTCAACATCATTGGAACGCATGGCGTGCGAGCCCCTTCGTCGACGTGCAGCACAGCCGGCCTATCAGGCAAAGCCGCCCCAGCATAGCGGCCTGCGGCAACTCCGGATGGCCGCCAGTGCCCAGGGCCCATGGTGTGCCTGCGCGCGACAAACTGGTAGCTGCTGAGGCCGCGCGGGTGTGGCCGCCTGCTCAGGGCGCTGGGCGGCGGTGATGCCGGTCACATGTCGCGGGATCGGGGCGATCTGTTCTGCAATGAGGGGGTGACCGGTTGCCGATCCGGTGCCGAGGGCGAATTTGAGCCAATTCGCCAGTAACGCCACGAGATACAGCCCAGCCCAGTAACGTCCCCCTTGATGTGGAACACAGTCATATTCATCGGCTTGGTCATGGCGACCGACCCCATTCGGCTTGGCCTCGCCCTCGTCTGTGTTACACGGCGCCGCCCGCTGCTGAACCTGTTCGCCTTTTGGCTGGGTGGCATGGTAGCGGCCTTCGGTCTTGCCTTCGTGGTACTGGTGGTGTTGCGCGATATCGCGCTGGTGGCCATCAACGGGTCACTTGCCGCGATCAATGAGGCCAGGTCGGCGGTCGTCATCCTGGAAGGGCCCCGTCTTCAGGTAGTACTTGGCCTGATTGCGCTGGGGGGGGCGATCCACATGGCGGCTCGTCAGCGGGCCGGCGCACGGGTACTGGCCGGTGTCGGCGGCGGTGATGCTCCAGGCGGTGTGGCCGCCCTCGAGCCCGTGCAACACGGCCGAATTGCGAGCATGATCTACCGATTGGGTGAAGTGAGCCAGAACATGCTCACGCGCCCCGGCTTTGTTTGGCCGGCTTTTGTCGTCGGTCTTACCTCCTCGGCCCCTCCGGTCGAGACCGTGACCGCGATGACCGTCATCATGGGGTCGGGGGCGGCTCTTGGCACGCAGGTCAGCGCGTTCGTAGTGTTCATACTGTTGGTGCTGACGGTTATCGAGGTGCCACTGGTCGCTCTACTGGTGAAGCCCCGTCAGACCGAAGCTTTGCTGCATCGACTCAACGCGTGGTTGACCACCTACCACCGTCAGATCATCCTCACCATGCTGCTGATAACCGGAGTCACATTCCTGTACCAGGGCATAACCCGTCTCTGAGCAGCCCCCAGCTGACTCGCAGTCGATTTTTGCCTTCAGGCCGGACTCCGCGTACGTACTGGACACCAGTTCCCACAGCTCAGCTGTGGAGTTGTGCTGCCCGGCCGGCATGCCACGATGGTGACGAAAACCTTCCCGGGAGACCGCTTGCGCTTACTGATGCCGGGCCCGGTCACTCGCCCGTACGTTAGAGAGCCGGCCTCGTTGCCGTCCGTGCGATTGACGGCCGGATCCAGCTGACCGAGGTTGGAGCACCCGCTCGGAATGACACCTTCCTGGGGTTGAGCCGTCATCGGGCTCGGGTCGGGGGAAGGCCGAGCAGCGAGCTCAGTTGGCGGTGGGAAGGCGCACGTCCGCCTGCTTACGGGCGATCGGCAAGTTCCGGTACTTGGAATGCAATATCCTTTATGAAGGTAGTCTGATGGCCGTGGTTGAATCATCACTTCCTAATGTGGTGCGCGAGCGTGCAAGTCTGCAGCCCAACGACATTGCGCTCACATTTATCGACTACGAACAATCCTCGGACGGCGTTGAAATTACGCTGACGTGGTCGCAGTTGTACCGCCGTATGCTCAATCTCGCCGCGCAGCTCGCGCAGCATGGATCGACCGGGGACCGGGCTTTGATCTTGGCACCGCAGAGCCTCGACTACGTCGTCGGGTTTCTCGCGTCGCTGCACGCCGGTCTTGTCGCTGTACCGCTTTCGGTTCCGCAGGGTGGCGCCCACGATGAGCGCACGACTTCGGTGATGGCCGACACGTCGCCGGCGGTCGTCCTCACGGCGTCGTCGGTGGTCGACAACGTCAGGGAATATGTCGTACCACGGCCCGGGCAGGACCCCACCGCGATTATCCAAGTCGACACGCTGGACTTGGATGGACGGCCGGGGCCGGCCGCTCGCGCCAAATATGAACAAGCCAACCCGCTCTATCTGCAGTACACATCTGGCTCCACCCGTACGCCGGCCGGCGTCATGGTCTCGAATGAGAACATGTTCGCCAATTTCGAGCAGATTATGAGCGGCTTCTACGGGCAGTACGGGAAGGTCGCCCCGGTGGGATCGACCGTCGTGTCGTGGTTGCCGTTCTATCACGACTTGGGCTTCATCCTTGGCATCATTCTTCCCATTCTGGGTGGTATTCCAGCCAAGCTGACCAGCCCGATCCATTTCCTGCAGCGGCCTGCCCGATGGATGCAACTGCTGGGCAGTAACCCGCTCGCCTTCAGTGCCGCGCCGAATTTCGCCTACGATTTGGCGTCCCGCAAGACCAACGATGAAGATTTGGCGGGTCTGGATCTTGGCGATATCCACGGCATCGTCAGCGGGGCCGAGCGGGTTCAACCGGTCTCTGTCAGGCGCTTCATCGATCGGTTCGTCCCGTTCGGTCTCGATCCGAAGGTGATCCGTCCAGCGTACGGAATGGCAGAGGCGACGGTGTTTGTGGCGACCCGCAAAGCGGGCGAACCGCCCAAGATTGTCGACTTCGATGCCCAGCGGTTGCCCGAGGGGCAAGCGGTACCGGTCGAAGCCGAAAATGACTGCACCGCACCGTTGGTCAGCTACGGCACCGTGGATACACAGCTAGTTCGCATTGTCGATCCCGACACCCGCATCCAGTGCCCGGAGGGAACCGTAGGCGAAATATGGGTGCACGGCCAGAACGTCGCCCTAGGGTACTGGGAGAAGCCGGATGTGTCGGCGCGCACGTTTGGCGCAGCGATTGCCAATCCTTCGGACGGCACACCAGAAAGTCCCTGGCTGCGGACGGGAGATTCTGGATTCCTCTCCGACGGTGAGCTTTACATCGTCGGTCGCCTCAAAGACTTGTTGATCGTCTACGGGAAGAATCATTCGCCTGACGACATCGAAGCGACGATCCAGGCGATCAGTCCGGACCGGTGTGCGGCGATTGCGGTTCCCATGGACGGAATCGAAAAGCTGGTCACCATTATCGAATTCAGGCAGAAAAACGAATCCGCCGAGGAAGCGGCTGAACGGCTCGGCTATGTCAAACGTAAAGTGACGTCGGCCATCTCGAAGTCGCACGGGCTGAGCGTCGCGGACCTTGTGTTGGTGCCGCAAGGTTCGATACCGGTGACCACCAGCGGCAAGGTACGGCGTGCGCAGTGTGTCGAACTGTACCGCCAGGCCAAGTTCGCCCGTTTGGATGCCTAGCTAATACTGCATCGAAATTGAAGTCACGTACCCCTGCGTGGGCGTGTCGCCTGCCTGGTGTCAGTGTGGCGGTGCGCTTCCGCGGCGGCCCCCGTAGCGTCAGGTGATCACCGGCGTGTCGTGCTTCGGCCGCAGCGCGTCGATGTCCCCGTTTGACCCTCGTTCCAACTGCTGGTAGCCCGGCAGACCGGCGAGTCCGAAGAGCGGTAGCGAGTGGTTGAGGAGACGGTCAACCGGTTCTTTGCCGATGCCGGCGTCGTTGCACTTGCGCTTGTTTTTTGACGCGCACTTCGGCAGGTCGTAGGCCGGCATGGTGGTGCGACCGAACAGCGGCAGCGCGTGTCCGGGGAGTAGCTCGATGGTGCTGGCAGCGGACAACGCCGGCGCTTTGCGGACAGCCTTCGGTTTGGGTGGCGGGGCCGCCGGAGCAGGCGCCTTGGCGCTGGCAACGTGTTTGGCCCGGGTGAGCCACACGTCGGTCTGCGCTTCCCACTTGGACTTCTTGCGCTGCTTGCCTTTTCCGTCTTGCCGACCCAGCTTGGACGGCCACCAGTTCTTCTGGCCGATCAAGGCGGCCATGGCGGGAACCGTGACCGTACGCACCAGGAAGGTGTCGATCACGATCCCGATGCCGATGGTGAAACCGGCCTGGGCCATCGTATTGATGCTGGCACCGATCAGACCGAACATCGACGCGGCGAAGATCAGACCGGCAGAGGTGATCACGCCACCGGTCGAGCCCACCGTGCGGATGACGCCTACCCGCACACCATGCGGGGACTCGTCTCGTATTCGGGAGATCAACAGCATGTTGTAGTCGGCGCCGACCGCGACCAACAGAATGAACGACAATCCGGGCAGGCTCCAGTGGATTTCCTGACCCAGGATCAATTGGAAAACGATGACGCCCAGGCCAAGCGCCGACAAGAAGGAGACCAGTACCGAGCCGATCAGGTAGAGCGGTGCGATGATGGCTCGCAGCAGCGCGACCAGAATCAAGAACACAATGATGATGGTCGCGATGACGATGAACAGGATGTCGTTGTTGTAGTAGTCGCGGGTGTCACGCAGCCCGGTCGGAACGCCCAACAAGCTCACCTTGGCATCCGCCAACTCCGTATTTGGTTGCGCCGACCGGGCCGTTTCCAGGATCTTGTTGACCTGATCCATGCCTTCGGTGCTGAACCCGCTGAGAGCGCTTTGCACCAGGTAGCGCGCCGCATGCCCATCGGGCGAGAGGAACAGCAGCGCGCCCTTTTTGAAGTCGTCGCGCGTCAGAACTTGCGGCGGAATGTTGAAGCCAGCCATGTTCGGCCGTTCCGCGTCGCGCTTCATCCCCAGCAGGAAATCGGAGGCCTCGTCGAGTCCGCCGCCCATCTTCTTGACCTGTTCGACCAGTGCCTGCACGCCATCGGCGACGGCCGCACTGCCATCAGCGAGAGCACCGGCACCCGCCTGCATGTTCGACAACGTGCTGGGGAGACCTTTCACCGCCTTGAGAGTGGCGACGATCTGCTTCAGTTGCGCATCCAGTTTGCCCACTGTTTGTGCCAGCGTCTGGAACCCTTCTGTCTGCTGGAGGGTTACCGCAAACGCTGCGATCGACCGCAGTAGTCCGTTGTTTCCGGATTCGACGATCGCGGCCAGCTGCGAGCGAGACCGCACGCAGGCAGGGTCGGCGTTGCACGTCGGGCTGGAATTGAGGGCTGTCACCATCGGGCTGGCCCAGACCGCGGTTCGTTCGGCATCCTGGACGGTCCCGCTCAGATTGTTCCCGAGCGCCCGCATGCGCCCGACGTACTGGGACGCGTTGTCGAGCTGTTGGATAGTTTTGTCGCCGCCCATCAGGTTGAGCATGTTTTGCAGCATTTGGACAAGCCCGGCTGAGCTGGTCACGGCGTCGTTGACTTGCGATCGCACTTCGGCCAAAGCCTGCGCCAGTTGGCGGGAGCCGCCGGCGAGGTTGTCCAGGTCGCTGCCATGCTCGGTTATCGCGTTGGACGCCTCACCGAGTTTGCCGCCGACCTCGCCTGCCTGGAACGACACCTTGGTCTCTTTCAGCGGTTCCCCGTTGGGCCGGGTGAGGCCGCGCACCATCACGATGTCGGGCAGATCGGCAATACGGCGCGACATCATCTCGAGGTCGGCCAGGGCGGCCGGTTCCCGTAGGTCGCGCGGTGACTGGATGAAGAGGGCCATCGGCGTCATCGAGTTCATCGGGAAGTGCCGGTTCAGCGCGTTATAGCCCTGCACGCTGTCCACGTCCTGCGGGACGGTCTTGAGGTCGTCATAGTTGAACCTGATCAGGCTCGCGCTGCTGGCCAGGATCGCCAGCACGATCAGGCTGCCGATCAGGTGGATTACTGGGCGACGCACAATGCGGGTACCTGTGATCCGCCAGAAGCGGGTGGTCAGGTCCCGGCGCGGCTTGATCCAGCCGCGTCGTCCGATGAGCACCAGGATCGCGGGCAAAAAGGTCGTCGCGGCCAGCAGCGTCACGATGATCGAGAAGGTGATTGCCGGGCCTACCGCAGAGAACACTTCCAGCTTGGTGAAGATCATTGCGAGAAACGTGACTGCCACGGTGGCCGCGGATGCGGTAATGACCTTTCCGATCGACATCAACGCCTTTTTGACCGCAACATCAGACGTTTCGCCTTGCCGCACGTAGTCGTGGTAGCGGCTGATCAGGAAGACGGCATAGTCCACCCCGGCACCGATCATCACCGCGGTCATGAAGACGATGCTCTGGATGTTGACGACCAAGCCCAACTCGGTCAGCGCCGAGAGCAGGCCCTGCGCGCCCACGATGGACACACCGATGGTGGCCAGCGGGATCATCATCGTGACCAGGTTGCGGTAAACGATGATCAGGATGAGCAGCACGCTGACGATGGTGCCGATCTCGATGATCCGCACGTCTTCCTCGCCGAGCTTCTGCAGGTCGGAGACGGTGGCCACCGGCCCGCTCAGGTGGGCGGTCAGCGAGGTTCCCGCGACCGTCTTCTTGACGATCGCGCTAACGTTTCTGAGCGCCGCTTGCGTCTCGGGCGCCGGTGCGTCACCGGGGAAGTTGATCGCGAGGTTCCAGGCCTTATGGTCCTTGCTCTCGAAGATCTCGCGAAGTTCCTTGGTGCCCAGGAAGTCCTGGACCGACATCTTGTCTGCGGTGTCGGCCTTGAGGTTTTCGATCAGCTTGTGGTAGGTGTCCTCGTCGGCGGCGGTCAACCCCTTCGGGTTGATCAGGATGACCATCAGCAGGGAGCCGCCACCCTTGTCATGGAACGCGTTATTGAGGTCTCGCTGTGCGATCATGGTCGGCGCTTCGTCCGGCAGTGGCTTCTGCTCGCGCTTGGCGGCCTGGGCCTGCAGGGGAGGAAAGCCCAGCACCAGGACTGCGACAACCGCGATCCACGATCCGATAACCAACAAGGGGAACTTGACGACAAAGTCGCCTACCCGGTCGAAGATCCCCCCGGGTTTGGCGTCGTCATGTGATCTTGCCTGCCCCGACACCTCAACAACCGTACAAGCGGACCACAGTTCGCGCGGGGGAATGACAAATTCCTCATTAACCGTGATGTGGTCGTTACGTCGGCTGCGAACGATACGCGCCGCAGCAAACATGCAGTTCAGGCGCTTTCTTGGGCATCTAAAGCGTGGCCCGGGCCGCCATCCAAACCGGTAACTCGACGACCACAACCTTGGACGGGCGTGCTGATCTGGTCGGGGCGAACACAGCTCAGGTGCGCACCCGCACTGATTCCTCCAACAGATCGGCGGCCGCGGCGACCGCGGGGCCCGGTTGTCTCATCTGAGTGGAGATGTTGCGGGCCCGCTGCGCGTACTCCGGTGCAAGAATGGTGCGCAGCTGCTTGAGCAGCGACTTGCGGGTGATGCTAGTGAAGCGTTTGGCGGAGCCCACTTTCAGCCGCTGGACCGCGCCCGCCCACAGCGGCTGATCGGCCACATCCCAGAGAATCAACGTGGGCATTCCGGCGCGCAGGCCCGCGGCGGTGGTGCCGGCACCACCGTGGTGGACGACCGCGCGGCAGGTTGGAAGGATGACCGAATAGTCGATCAAGCCAACAAGTTTCACGTGCTCAGCAGGCGGGGTGTCGCCAGAGCCGTGCGCGGGGGAGTAGATCAGGGCTCGTTCGCCCAGCTCCGCGCAGGCATCTGAGATCATGGCGAGCGTCTCGGTGGGGGATTGGACTGGTGTGCTGCCGAAGCCAAAGTAGATCGGCGGTGTACCGGAGGCGATCCACGATTCGAGTTCCTCGTTGGGTTCGGCATGCAACTGCATCGTCAGGGCGCCGACGAAGGGCCGCTGGCCGTTCCACTCTTCGGCAAGTCCGGGAAACAAGACCGGGTCGTATGCCTGAATTTCTGGGGCTCCGCGTTCGGCAATGCGTCGCGCCGCCGGGCCAGCCGCCGGTGGTAGGCCCAGTTCATGGCGCTGCGCGCGTTCGACCTCCTTGCTGACGTAGGTGTACAGCCGAAACATCGCCTTCATCGTCGACCGCACCACCGCGGGGCGCATCAGGGGCGTCGGTATCAACGGAACCCTGAGCTGACCGTTGACCTGCATCGGGAAGTGATGCAGCGCTGCCACCGGGATGTCGTAATACTCTGCGACATTGGCGACGACGCCGTGGTACGTCTGGCCGGTCATCAACAGGTCGGCCCCGTCGGCCAGCGCAGCCAGCGTCCTTCCCATTTCCACCCAGCCCCCGATGAACAGCTCCTTGCCGGCGCGGGCCAGGTTGAGGGGATTCTGCGCCTTGCTGAGGCTATGAACGACAGTCGCGACCGCGTTTATCTGTTCCTCGGAATCCGGCCCGTAGGCGACCCCAGTCAGTCCCGCGGACCCGACAAATCCGATCAGGTTGGGCGGGACCGCCATCTGCACTTCGTGCCCCCGCCGCTGCAACTCCATACCTACTGCGGCGCAGGGTTCGACGTCACCGCGAGTTCCATGGACTGCGAAGACAAATTTCATTAGCGGAACCGAGCCTCCAGGAGTACAGCAGACACTTTGACGTTAGACGGGTGCCGGCGCATCCCCTGGGGGGGCCAACTTTTCGTACATCAGATCCGCCAGGCCCCGCACGGTGGTGTTGATGTCGGTGGCGGTGATGCGTATCCCGGTTTCGGCTTCGATGCGGGCGCGCAGTTCCTGGCTGCTCAGCGAGTCAAGGCCATACTCGGTCAGCAGACGATCGGCATCGATGGTGCGGCGCAGAATCAGGCCGATTGCTTCGGAGAGCAGCCGCCGGAGCCGGGCTGGCCATTCTTGTTGTGGCAGCTGGTTTAGCTCAGCGAGGAACTTGCTTGTGTCCGAACGGCTTTGACTCAGGGATTGGAACCTCTCCGCGAATGGGCTCCGTTGTGCAAAGGCAGTCAACCACGGTGATGGGTTCATCGGGGCGTAGCCAGCGTATGCGCGGTCGTGGCGCAGCAGCGCCTGGAACGCGTAGTCGCCCTCGTCGGCAGTGATAGCGGTGTCGCGCCAGTGAGCGAAGGCGGTGCCTTCGCCGGCTTCTTGAAGAGCCATGTCCTGGCCGATCTCGGCCCGGATCGCGGCGGCGCGGCCGACGTCGGCCCACAATGCCCAAGCAATCGAGGTTGCGGGCAGGCCCTGGGCGCGGCGCCAATGGGTGAACGCGTCGAGCCAGCTGTTAGCCGCGGCGTAGGCGGCCTGCCCGGGTGAGCCCAGCAGGGCGACCGCCGATGAGAACGAGCAGAACCAATCCAACGGCTGAGTGGCCGCGGCTTGGTGTAAGTTCCACGCACCGTAGACCTTTGGAGTCCAGTTGTGCTCGAGGATATGGTCGGTCAGGTTAGTCAGCATGGCGTTCTCGAACACTGCAGCGGCGTGCACCACGCCTCGCAATGGAAGCCCGGTGGTGGTGGCCACCGCCACCAAACGCTCCGCAGTGCTGGCGTGCGCGATGTCGCCGCACGCCACTGCGATGTCGGCACCCATCGCCCGGATGAGCTCGATCGTCTGCAGCGTCTTTGCATTGGGCCGAGAGCGGGAGGTGAGCACGATGCGGCCGGCACCGGCGCTGGCCATCTTTTCGGCAATGAAGAGTCCCAGGCCGCCGAGGCCGCCGGTGATGATGTAGGAGCCGTCGCTCCGGAAAGCGTTGGCCAGGTGGGGCGGTACCACCACATTGCTCTGCCCTTCGTGCGCCACGTCGAGCACGAGTTTGCCCGTGTGCTCTGCTGCGCTCATCATGCGGATAGCTGTGGCCGCATCGCGAAGCGGGTAATGAGTAGTTACCGGTAGCGGCAACTCACCGTCTGCGACGAGCCGATACACCGTGCCCAGTAGGTTGGCGATCCGCTGCGGGTGGCTTTCTGCCATTAGCGCCAGGTCGGCATAGTGGAACGTGAGGTTGCGCCGGAACGGGAGCAGCCTCAGCCGGGCGTTCGCGTAGACGTCCTGCTTGCCAAGCTCGACGAAGCGTCCGCCGATGGCCAGCAGCTCTAGCCCGGCGCGCTGTGCGGCACCGGTCAGAGAGTTGAGTACGATGTCGACCCCGTAGCCGTCGGTGTCGCGACGGATCTGCTCGGCGAACTCGACGCTACGCGAGTCATAGACATGCTCAATGCCCATGTCGCGTAACAATTGTCGACGTTCCTCGCTGCCCGCCGTGGCGAAGATCTCGGCTCCGCCGGCGCGGGCGATTGCGATCGCCGCCTGTCCGACGCCGCCGGTGGCGGAGTGGATCAACACCCGGTCACCGGCGGTGATCCTGGCTTGGTCATGCAGGCCATACCAGGCGGCGGCGTGGGCGGTGCTTATCGCGGCCGCCTGGTCGTCAGTTAAGCCCGGCGGTAGTGTTACCGCCACGCGGTCATCACAGGTGACGAAAGTGGCCCAACAACCATTCTTGGAAAAGCCACCTACATGGTCACCTACTCGATGAGCGGTGACCCCGGGTCCGACCGCGGTTACCACGCCGGCGAAATCCATACCGATGTTTGGCATCTCCCCATCGATGCTGGGGTATCGGCCGAACGCGACGAGGACATCGGCGAAGTTGACGCTGGATGCGTTGACGGCAACCTCGATTTGTCCCGGCCCCGGGGGGACTCGGTCGAACGCCGTGAATTCTAAGGTTTGCAGGTCACCGGGCGTACGGATCTGCAGCCGCATTCCATGGTGTTGGTGGTCGACTACGGTGGTTTGGCGCTCTTCGGGGCGCAGCGGAGTGAGGCTCAGTCGCGCGGTGTACCAGTTATCGTTGCGCCAGGCGGTCTCGTCTTCTTCGGTAGCCACCAACATTTGGCGCGCCAGCTGCTCCGCGCCGGTCTGTTCGTCGACGTCGATGTGTGTGACTTTCAGCGGCGGGTGCTCGGCGCTGATCACCCGCAGCAGGCCGCGCAATCCGCCCTGCTCGAGATTAGCGCGGTCGTCGGCCAGCACTGTTTGGGCGTTTATGGTCACGACATACAGTCGGGGTATCTGCCCCAGGGACTCCGGGAGCACGCGGGTGATGCGAGCCACATGCTTGACGTATTCAGCGCCACGGACGGGGGACTCGTCGTCGGGGTTGCCGTTCTGGGGCGCGGTGAGCACCACCAAACCGGTGAACCCGTCGGCCTCAAGCTGACCGAGCAGCCGTTCGGCTTGGGCCACGTGGTCGGCATGCTGGGACCAAGACGTGGTCGTGCATTGCGCATCGTGCAGCTTCAGCGCGTCGGTCAGCTTCGTTGCCACGAGGTCGGC